>NZ_ASAC01000020.1:0-5475 GCF_009834675.1 Cyanobium sp. Copco_Reservoir_LC18 | reverse complement strand
GCCCGCTACCAGCAGGGGGCCGCGCCCGAGGAGCTGATCGACGAGTTCCTGCAGATCACGGCCCAGGAGCCGCGCCAGTCGGCGGGCTGGACCTGTCTGGCCTGGCTGCAGCTGCTGCTCGACCAGCCCCAGGCGGCCCTGCCCTCGGCCCGCAACGCGGTGAAGCTCAACCCCCAGGATCCCCAGGCGCGCATCAACCTGAGCGTGGCGATGCTGGAAACCGGCGCCAAGGGGGTGCGGGAGCACATCGAGATGGTCAAGCGGGTGATGCTGATGGCCCCGGAACTGGCCGAGGAACTGCAGGGCTCGATCGCCGACGGCCTGCAGCGGCGCCCGGGCTGGCAGGCCCTGGAGAAGGTGAAGGCCTGGCTCAGCTGAGTTCCGGCCGCCCCTGGGTCAGGGCCTCGAGCACGGTCTCGGCGATGCGCCGCGAGCCCCCCGGCGGGCCCACCCGCTCCAGGGCGGCCTGGGCGCAGCGCCGGGGCAGGTCGGGGTCCGCCAGCAGGCGCTGGATCAGGCCGGCGGCCTCCCGCAGATCGCCGGTGTCGGCCGGGCGCCGCCCCACGGTGTGGACCGTGGGACCCAGCAGCCGCATCTGGGATTCGGCGAAGGCATAGCTGAACTGGGGGCCCCGGCCCACCAGCTGGACCACCGGCAGGCCGAAGCCCACCGCCTGCTCCACGGCGGTGCCGGCCATGCCCACCACCAGGTCACTGGCGGCCAGGATCGAGGGCAGGGCCCCCGGCAGCAGCCGCACCTCAAGGTCGCCGCCGGCGGAGCGCAGCACGCCCCCGTCCTGTTGCCAGCCGACCGCCGCCGCCAGGGGTTCCAGGTCCCGCCAGTGGGGGCTCTCCACCACCGCCACCAGGAAGCGCCAGGGACCCTCCCCGGCCCGTTCGCCCAGCTGGCCGCAGAGCCGCAGCATCAGCACCAGGTTGTGGAGGGCCTCCGGGAAGCGGCTGCCGGGCACCAGCGCCAGCGTGCGGGTGCCCGGCAGGCGGGCCACCTGGGCGGGGTCCGGTGGCGGCAGATCCATGATCGGGTAGCCGCGGAACAGGGCCTTGGCCTGGCCCTGGGCCTGCAGGTCGGTGGCGGTGAAGGCATCGCGGGTGAGCACCACGCGCACCCGCCGCCGCCGGCAGCACCAGCGGGTGAGGGCGGAGAGCCGCAGCCGGCCCTCGTAGTAGCTGGAGGTGGAGACCAGGAACACCACCGTCGGCCGGCCGGTGAGCAGGGCGAAGATCAGCGGCACGTGGTCACCGATGCTGACCACCAGATCGAAGCGGCGACCCTGGCGCCAGGCCGCCCAGAGCTGGGCCAGGCTCTGCTGCAGCCAGCCCGCCGCCAGGTCCTTCCAGAGGTTGAGGCCCTGGTACACCATGCCCCCGGAGGGCAGGCTGCGGCCCGCGTAGAGGAGGGGAATGCCGCGGCGCCCGTAGGCCGATCCGGCACCCACGATCGGCAGGGCCGCCAGTTCCAGTCCCGGATCGCACTGGCGCAGGCCATCGGCGATCAATCCCCCATTGAGATCCTCCCCATGGCCGTTGCTGATCAGCAGGATCCTGGGAGCAGGGGAAAGGGGCACACGGGACACCAAGCACGGTCGAGTTTAGGTTTGGGCACACCGGGGATTTCCCCCTCCCGGCTCACCCCTCCGGCATGAGCACTCCCCCCACCGGCCCCGTCGCGCAGGTGCGCCGCGTTCTCGATGTCGTGCTGGTGGCCGACGTCTTCCTGGTGCTGGCCGGGGCCCTGTTCTTCGCCGTGGCGGTGGTGCTGCACGGCCAGCGGCTGGATGGGCCCCTGGAGCTGTTCCAGCGGCTGTGGCAGCCCCTGTTCACGCCCGCCATCGGCCTGCTGATGGCGGCGGCCCTGCTCAGCGGCGGGCTGGGCTGGTGGCAGCGGCGAGGGCAGAGCTGAGGTCCGGGTACTGGAAGTGGAAGCCCTGGGCCAGCAGCCGCTCGGGGAGGACCTGCTGGCCTTCCAGCACCACGGCGGCACCATCGCCGAGCAGCAGTTGCAGCAGGGGGCCGGGCACCGGCAGCAGGCTGGGCCGGCCGAGGGAACGGCCGAGGCTGGCGGCGAAGATCCCCATGCGGGTGGGCTCCGGGGCCACGGCGTTGTAGGGGCCGGCGTAGGCGTCGTCCTCCAGGGCGGTGACGATCAGCCGGCAGAGGTCGTGGCGGTGGATCCAGCTCATCCACTGCTGGCCGCTGCCCACCGGCCCGCCGAAACCGGCCCGGAACACGGGCAGCATCTTGCCGAGGGCGCCCCCGTCAGGGCCGAGCACGATGCCCACGCGCAGCACCACGACGCGGCAGGCCTCGGGGGCGACCTGGGTGGCGGCTTCCCAGCGGGCGCAGAGGCGGGCCAAGAAATCGTCGCCGGGGGGGCTGGCCTCCGTGAAGGCGGCCTCGAGGCTGGTGCCGTAGTACCCGACGGCCGAGCCGTTCACCAGCACCCGGGGCGGTGTGGCCAGGGCCGTCATCGCCCGCACCAGCTGGGTGGTGGTGCCGATGCGGCTGTCGAGCAGGCGCTGGCGGTGGGCCGGCGTCCAGCGCTGGTCGGCGATCGGCTCCCCCGCCAGGTTGACGACCCCATCGGCCGCCGCCAGAGCCTCCCGCAGCGCCGGCTGGTTCCAGCTGGCCGGGTCGGACGGATCGAAGCAGAGGGTGATGAGCCGGGGGTCGGCCGCCTCGCTGTCGGGCCGGGGACGACGGCTGACCAGGGTGAGCTGGTGGCCGAGGTTGAGCAGGAACGGCACCAGCTCCCGGCCGACGAAACCGGTGCATCCGAGCAGAAGCAGTCGCATGCCCACCGTTCCAGCGGAAACCAGTGCCGAGGTTAGGTTCCGGCGGCCCTAACCTGGGTCGATCCCACCTCCCCACGATGGCTGAGTCCGCGCCTGCCGCTCCCCCGAGCCTGAAAAAGGGTGCCCTGGTCAGGGTGAACCGAATCGCCTACACCAACAGCCTGGAGGCCGCCGCGAGCGACCCGGTGCCCCCCGGCTACCTGTTCGAGGGGCCCGGAGAGATCCTGGCGATCCAGGGGGAGCACGCCCAGCTGCGCTGGCGCCTGCCGGTCCCCGACGTGTGGCTGCGGCTCGACCAGCTCGAGGCCATGCCCGCCGGCCAGGGCTCCCTCGCCGCCTAGAGCTCCACCCGGCGCCGTTCCTCCTTCAGCCGGCTGCGGCGCAGCCTGGCCTCCCGCAGCATCTCCTTGCCGTCATGGAGGTAGCTGTCGACGTAGCCCATGGTGTAACGCTCCAGCTCCACCAGGGCATCCTGCACCTGGCTGAGGCAGTGGTAGAGGCTGAGGCCGAACCCCTTGGCCGCCGCTGGGCAGGCCCGGGAGCGGTAGAGGGCCTCCACCTTCTCCATGCGCTGCCGGCTCTGGTCGAGGAAGGCGCAGAACGCCTCCATCAGCGCGTCGTCGTAGGGGTCGGCGGCCAGGGAGCGCAGCTGGGCGGGGAAGGGATTGATCACCTGCCCGATCAGCCGGTCGATCGGCACGTACACCTGCTGGAGCCAGCCCAGCAGCTCCTCGTCACTGGCGGCCCCGACGCCGCGGTGGCGAGCCGCCGCTGGCCCCCTGGCCGTCGCGGCACCGCCAGCGGCGGTGTGCGCCGGCACGCCAACGCCGGCGCCATGGTCGTAATGGCGGCGCCGGTCGCCGTCGCCCAGCACCTCCCAGGCCGCATTCAGGGCCAGGATCGTGCGCGGATCACCGCCGGCGTCCGGGTGATGGCGTTTGACGAGGGCCCGGTAGGCCGCCTTGATTTCGGCGGTGGTGGCCCCGGGCGTGACCCCGAGGATGGCGTAATGGTCGGCGGAGGTCCTGGCCATGCGCTGACGGCGCCATCTGGCTCCAGCATCGCCGATGGGAACGCCCGGACGGGACCCGCCGGCGCCCGGCCATGAAAAAGCCCCCCTGGAGAGGGGGGCGCGGAGTTGTGAGGAAGCGTGAGGAGAAAGGAGCGCCGATCCGGGGGGACCGATGGGGACCCCGGAGAATCAGAACCGGAACTGGGTCTGGACCAGGCCGCCGAGCACGCTGCTCGACTGGCCGGCGGTGGTGAACTGGCCGTTGGGGCGGCTCAGGTAGAAGAGCGCCGGGGTCACGCTGATGTTGTCGGTGACCTGGAAGCGATACCACCATTCCCAGACGAAGTTGCCGTCCTGGGGCGTCTGGCCGTTGCGCAGGGAGGTGGCGAACACCGGCTGACCCACGGCCATGCCGAGGGCATTGCCCTTGGCGAACGCATCGGCCCACTGCAGGCCGACACTCCAGGACTGGCTGGCGCCCCGGTTGGCCGACTGGTTGAAGGTCGGCACCGTGTCGAAGGTCGGCACCCGCACCGACGTGGCCCCGACGCGCAGCAGGGCGGTCTGGGGGTTCAGCTGGGGCTGGGTGAGGGCGTTGTAGCCCCAGCCCAGGTTGATCGAGGGGATCCAGCCGCTCTTCTTGGGCTGCCACGCGAAGGTGGTGGCGAAGTTGTTGGAGTAGGAGGCGTTGGTGCCGAAGTTCTCCGAACCCAGGAAGTTGTTGTTGATGTTGGGGCAGTCGACCGCCGGCTGGGCGAAGGAGGTGCCGCGGCGGAAGTTCTGGCCGCACTGGACGTAGCTCCAGGCGAAGGCGAAGCGCCAGTTCTTGCCGGCGAAACCGGCCTGGGTCGTCCAGGTGCCGCGGCTGCGCTCGTTCAGCAGGCCCCCCTGGTTGGGGTTGCCGTTGTCGCCGTTGGGGGCGACGTAGGCCGTGGAGATCGCGAAGAAGGGCTTGCCCTTCTTGACGTTCTGCTTCCACATCAGGCCGAAGGTGGAACCGGTGGCCTTGTTGTAGGTGCCGGGGGCGCCGTGCAGCGTGAAGACATCGAGGATGCCACCGTTGTAGAACCAGGGCGTGATCGCCAGGAACTCGGTGTTCCGGGCCCGGGCGCCGACCAGGGCGGTGAAGTCCCGGCCGATCGGGAAGCGGTAGTAGAGACGGTCGATGTTGACGACGTCAGCTCCACCGACCGGGGAGAAGGCGCGATCCAGCGCCATCAGGTTGTACGGCTGGCCGCCGAAGGGGCTGTTGTTGAAGTTGCCGCTGCGCAGACGGGTGTACAGCAGGTCCTTGCCGGTGAAGCTGGTGAGGAAGTTGAGGCGGATGTCGTAGTTGAACACCGTGGCGCCCCAGTTGCGCCGGTTGTTGGCGGGGAAGGCGTTGGCCGCACCGGCCGGCACACCGACGGCGGGGTTCGGCAGGCCCTGGTTGCCACCGAAGCTGTTGGCGCCGATCACGAAGACCGCATCACCCTGGAACTTGGTGGTGGTGGAGAACTGGGTGGCCTCCAGCTCGCCCACCTTGGCCTCCAGGCCATCCACCCGGCCGCGCAGCACGGCGAGTTCCTTCTCGAACTCCTCCATCAGGCGCTTGAGCTCGTCGGTCACCTCGGTGATCCGGTCGAGGCAGGCGTTCAGCAGGGCCGCCGCT
>NZ_ASAC01000028.1:0-1301 GCF_009834675.1 Cyanobium sp. Copco_Reservoir_LC18 | reverse complement strand
CACACTGCTCGACTGGCCGGCGGTGGTGAACTGACCGTTGGGGCGGCTCAGATAGAACAGGGCCGGGGTCACGCTGATGTTGTCGGTGACCTGGAACTTGTACCACCACTCCCAGACGAAGTTGCCGTCCTGGGGGGTCTCGCCGTTACGCAGCGAGGTGGTGAACACCGGCTGGCCCACCGCCATGCCGGCCTCGTTGCCCTTGGCGAACACGTCGGTCCACTGCAGGCCCACGCTCCAGGACTGGCTGGCGCCCCGGTTGGCCGACTGGTTGAAGGTCGGCACGGTGTCGCGCACCGGCACATTGATGCCGTTGATCCGGGCCAGGACAGGGTTCAGCGCCGGCTGGGTGAGGGCGTTGTAGCCCCAGCCCAGGCTGATGGAGGGGATCCAGCCGCTCTTCCTGGGCTGCCACGCGAAGGTGGTGGCGAAGTTGTTGGAGTAGGAGGCGTTGGTGCCGAAGTTCTCCGAACCCAGGAAGTGACAGCAGCCCAAGGGCCACCGGCGCCAGCAGGACGTGCTGGAAGGGTTTCATTGGTCCTCACACCAAAAAGAGGAATCCCCCGGAGGGGACGGCGCAAAGGTATAGGAATCCGCCTGCCGGGAAGAAAGGCCGGATTACACCGGCTGGTATTGCAGCTGACATGGAAACCCCGATGATCCTTGCTGTCGGAAGAAGGAAAGGACCGGGCAAGGTCCTGACAGGGCGGCCGTGGTCAGCACCCGGGAGAGGGACAGCCCCCCATGGAGGGGGGCCGGAGCGCTGTGAGGAGGGACGCCGAAGGATCAGAACCGGAACTGGGTCTGGACCAGGCCACCGAGCACACTGCTCGACTGGCCGGCGGTGGTGAACTGACCGTTGGGGCGGCTCAGATAGAACAGGGCCGGGGTCACGCTGATGTTGTCGGTGACCTGGAACTTGTACCACCACTCCCAGACGAAGTTGCCGTCCTGGGGGGTCTCGCCGTTACGCAGCGAGGTGGTGAACACCGGCTGGCCCACCGCCATGCCGGCCTCGTTGCCCTTGGCGAACACGTCGGTCCACTGCAGGCCCACGCTCCAGGACTGGCTGGCGCCCCGGTTGGCCGACTGGTTGAAGGTCGGCACGGTGTCGCGCACCGGCACATTGATGCCGTTGATCCGGGCCAGGACAGGGTTCAGCGCCGGCTGGGTGAGGGCGTTGTAGCCCCAGCCCAGGCTGATGGAGGGGATCCAGCCGCTCTTCCTGGGCTGCCACGCGAAGGTGGTGGCGAAGTTGTTGGAGTAGGAGGCGTTGGTGCCGAAGTTCTCCGAACCCAGGA
>NZ_ASAC01000005.1:0-127405 GCF_009834675.1 Cyanobium sp. Copco_Reservoir_LC18 | reverse complement strand
CTGGGTGGCCTCCAGCTCGCCCACCTTGGCCTCCAGGCCATCCACCCGGCCGCGCAGCACGGCGAGTTCCTTCTCGAACTCGGCCATCAGGCGCTTGAGCTCGTCGGTCACCTCGGTGATCCGGTCGAGGCAGGCGTTCAGCAGGGCCGCCGCTTCATAGCGGGTCATGGCCTGGCCGCCCTTGTAGGTGCCGTTGGGATAGCCGGCGACGCAGCCGTAGCGCTCGATCAGGTTCGAGAGCGCCTGGTAGGCCCAGTCGGTGGGCTTGACGTCGGAGAACTGGTTGATGCTGGTGACCTGCTCCTGGCTCTGGCCCGCCGCGCTCCTGGCGTAGCGGTTGACGGCCTCCAGGTTCAGCTCGCCGGCGCTGGCCGCGAGCGGGGCCAGGGGGGCCAGCAGGCCGGCGGTGGCGGCGGGAATCAGGTGACGCAGGGGAAGGCCCATGGAGATCGAAGCGTTGACGAAGGAAGGGAAGGGGCACCGATCGGGCCGGCACCGGAACGCCGGCTGGAGAGCGGGAAGGGACCCTCCAGCAGAGACGCGCTTGAACAGGAAAGACCTGAGAACGATAATAGTTATCAGCACCAGATCCCTTGGCCTGGACCGGTTCTCCCGCCGGCAGGAGCGCCGTCGCCATCCGCCCCATCCTGGTCCGGCGCCGCTGCGGAGGGCCACCACCAAAGGAACAGGGGGTGGTGACATCGGGTACGTGCCGGGGTCCCCTGGCGTCAGCTTCTGCGGCGCGCCGGGGGGACAGTGACAGCAGCCGCCCCTTCCCGCCCATGGCACCGACCTGCCGCTGGCGCCCAGCCCTGGCCCTGGGCCTGCCGCTCTGCCTGGGTCTGGCCCTCTCCAGCCCTGGCCCTGGGCCTGCCGCTCTGCCTGGGTCTGGCCCTCTCCGCCTGTGGCCCGCGCCCCGGTACGGCGGCGCCGACGGAGCGGGCCGTGGCCCAGTCCTTCGTGGAGAGGGTGGTCCTGCCGAACTACACCCAGCTGGTGGCGCAGACGGCGGCCCTGCAGGAGGCGATCCAGCGCCTCAGCGAAAACCCTTCCGATGCGCAGCTGGCGGCCACCCGTCAGGCCTGGCTGGCGGCGCGGCGGACCTGGGAGACGAGTGAAAGCTGGGCCTTCGGCCCTGCCGAGACCAACGGCTTCGACGGGGCCATGGACGACTGGCCCGTCAACGGCAAGGACCTCGCCACCGCGCTGGGCCGCCGACGCTTCGGTCCCGACACCTTCGCCGCCCTCAGCGAGACCGCCAAGGGGTTCCATGGCATCGAGTGGGTGCTCTACGGCGGCCGCACCGGCACGCCGCCCACCGCCGCCCAGCTCACCCCGGGTGAACGGGCCTACCTGCGCCTCGCGGCCGAGGATCTGCACCGTCAGGCGGCGGGGTTGCTGGCCAGCTGGTCGGGTCCTGAGGGCTTCGGCGCCCGGTTCAGCAGCCCCGGGGAAGCCGGCGCCGCCGTGCAGGAGATGCTGCAGGGGGTCATCGGTCTGCTGCAGGAAGGGGGCGACGAGAAGCTCGGCCAACCGTTGAAAACCCGCGATCCCCGCGCCCTCGAGAGTGCCGACAGCGGCAACACCCAGGCGGACCTGGTGGCCAATGTGGAAGGGGCCCGCCGGGTGCTGATGGCCACCGGTCTGGTCGAGCTGATCCGCAGTCGTGACCCCGACCTGGCCCGCCAGATCGACCGCGAGAGCGCCGCGGCGGTGGCGATGGCCAGGGGGTTGCCCGACCCCCTCCATGGCGCCCTCTCCGATCCCACCGCCCGCCAGGCGATGGAGGCGCTGATCAGCCAGCTGCACAGCACGGCGAAGCTGGTGGAGCGCTCGGTGCCGCTGCTGTCCTGATGGCCCGTCCCTTCCGCGTTCTGCGGCGCGTCCTGCTGGCCGGGCTGGCCCTGGCCGTGGTGCTCGGGCTCGGCCTGCGGCAGGCCTGGGGGGGCGCCGATCCCCAGCAGGCCGCCGGAGCGATGACGGTGGCCAACCGCACCTCGGCCGCCTTCGAGCAACCGGCCGCCGGCCTCACCCCCGCGGAACTGGAGCGCCACCGGGTGGCCGATGTGCTGTTCGATCGCACCCACGTGCCCCTGGAAGGTGCCCCCGGGGCGGGTCTGGGGCCCCGCTTCAATGCCGCCTCCTGCATCGCCTGCCATGTGCGCAACGGCAGGGGCCGGCCGCTGATGGGGGAATCCCTGGTGCGGGTGGCGCTGCGGAACGGGCAGCCGGTGCCGGGCCTCGGCCACCAGGTGCGGGACCGCGCCGTGTTCGGCGCCCGGCCGGATGCGGCCGTGACGGTGGCCTGGCGGGAGCGGGAGGGCCGGCGCCGGCCGGAGGTCCGGCTGGAGGGTGACGCGTCCCGCGACCTGTCCGAGCGGTCGGTGGCCCGCTCCCTCCGGGTGGCGCCACCCCTGGTCGGCCTGGGCCTGCTGGAGGCGGTGCCGGAGGAGGCGATCCTGGCGCTCGCCGATCCCGACGACCGCGACGGTGACGGCATCTCGGGCCGGCCCCACTGGCTGGAGGAGGGGACGGGGGCGCCGCGGCTGGGGCGTTTCGGCTGGAAAGCGGGCGCCGCCACGGTGCGCGATCAGACCGCCGACGCCTTCCTGAACGACATGGGCCTCACCTCACCGGTTCGGCCGGACGGTGCGCGGGTGGTCGACATCACGGAGCGGGAGCTGACCCTCGTGACCTACTACAGCCAGACCCTGGGCGCCCCGCGCACCGCCCTGCCCGCCTCCAGCGCGGTGGTCCAGCGGGGCCGGGAGCTGTTCGACACCCTGGCCTGCGCCCGCTGCCATGTGCCGCAGCTGACCACCGGCCGTTCCCCCGGGGCGGTGGCCGGAGCGATCAACGGCCAGCCGATCTGGCCCTACACCGATCTGCTGCTCCACGACATGGGCCCCGGCCTCAACGACGGGGTGGCCGAGAAGGGGGCACCGGGCCAGGAATGGCGCACGGCGCCGCTCTGGGGCCTCGGTCTGGCCCAGCGGGTGAACGGGTCGGTGGGGTTCCTCCACGACGGCCGGGCCCGCAGCATCGAAGAGGCGATTCTCTGGCATGGGGGGGAGGCGGCCGCCGCCCGGGAGCGTTTCACGGCCCTGGCCCCGGAACAGCGGCGCCGCTTGCTGGGCTGGCTGCAGCAGCTCTGAGGCTCCGCCAGCCTCAGAGGGCGAACAGGGCGTCGTAGCGGCCGTACTCCGGTTTGCGCAGGCCTTCGACCGCCAGCATCCGCCGCAGCTGGATGATCTCGGCGCGCTGGGCCACGATCACGTTGCGCGCGAAGCGCCGGATCGTGGGATTGGTGCTTCTGGCCAGGGCGTCGTGGGCCATGATCAGCGCCCCGCCATGGTGATGGAGCATCCCCTCCAGGAACCAGACGACCCGGTTGTCCGGGGTGGGTGCATCCCCCGTCATCCGCATCCCGTCGATCTGGGCCTGGCTCATGCGGGTGAGGCCGCCAAGGGTGTTCGGGTCGCCGCCGCTGGCCAGGGCCACCGGATACACGGGAGCCTGGGGATACCACGCCTTGCGCCACAGCCCCATGGCCCGGATCTCGTTGGCCTGGTCGCGCCAGATCGCCTTGCCCAGGGCCCCCACCCCGGGTGCCCCGATGCCGAAGACGAACTCGCTCATCCGCAGGGCGCCGGTGTGGTGCTGCACCATCCCGTCGATGAAGCGCAGGTCGTAGGTGGCCCCGGCGGGGCCCACGTCATGGGCATGGCCGGCGTGGTCCGGTGCGGTGCCGGCCGGGGGGGTGTGATGGTGCTGGTGATGGTCGTGGTTCATGCCGCCGTGATCCTGCGCCAGGGCGGGGTGGGTCAGCGCCAAGGCGCCGAGGATCCCGAGCGCGGCGACGGAAAGGCGGCGGTGGAACATGGGATCTCGGGAAGTATCCCAACCGTATGGTCTCCCCCCGGCAGGAGAGTCAAGGATCCTGCGCGCACCCCATCGCCGGGCCGGCCCCGGCCGCCGCGGCCGCGATGATTGCCCGGGTGGAGGCCTCCACCTCCCCGGCCACCGCCGCCAGGGAGGGATCGGCCGAGAGGCCCGCCAGCATCACCCCGGGGCGGAGCATGCCGATGCGCGTCCTGCCGGCTTCGGTGTAAACCGAGATCCGGCAGGGCAGCGCCATGTTGAGCGCCATCGTGTTGGCGAGCACCGCAGCGGCCTGCAGGGGATTGCACACCTCGAAGATGCGGCATTCCTCTGGGAAGGCCAGGCCCTTGCGGCGCAGCGTCTGGCCCAGGTCATGCACGGCGAGTACGCCGAAGCCGTGGTCCGGCACCGCCTGCAGCAGGGACGCGCAGGCCTCCTCGAAGGATTTCGCGGACTCGAGAATGAAGAACGGATCCATGGATAGGGCCTGGCGGGTTCAGGGTGTCCCGTACCAGCGCCGGTACCACCCGGCCATCTGCGCGATCTCCGCGCTCTGGACCTTCACCATCGCCTGCTGCAGGGCCAGCAGCTCGGGATGCTGGCTGCCGGTCTGGGCCATCGAGGCCATCATCACGCCCATGCGGTGGTGGGGAATCATCTGCTCGATGAAGGCGCGGTCGAAGTCGGGGGCGTTCTTCAGCCAAGCGATATCGGTGCCCGTCCCGCCCATACCCATCCCGGCCATCCCTCCGCCGTGGCCCATCGCTCCGCCCCACGTGGGCACATTGCCTCCGAACCAGGCGCGGTACCAGGCCCGCATCTGGGCGTTCTCCTCGGTCTGGCTGGCCTTGATGCTGCCGGCCAGAGCCCTGATCTCCGGTCGTTTCGCCCGGGTCAGGGCCAGGTCCGCCATGGCGATCGCGCCGTCATGGTGGGGGATCATCATCACGATGAAGTGCTGATCCATCACTGGACGGGCCATCCGGCCCGGCCCACCGGCCGGTGGAGCCATCGCGGCCGGGGGGGCCGGGGGGGCCGGAAACGCCGGAGCCCCCAGGGCCAGGATCAGCGCGCCGAGCCCGGCGGCAGCGGCGCGGCGGGCCGCCGGATGGGTCCGGCAGCATGGGAAGCATGGAGGGTTCATCGGCGCGTCTCCGGGGCCTTTCATCAGCATGGGCAGGGAACAGGCTGCCGATGCGGTTCCGGGGCCTCAGACGCGAAGGTTGGGGCAGATCACCTCGCTGTCTTTGGGCGGATGGTTCTGCCAGCCGGCCAGCAGTCCCACCAGTTCCTTCCTGAGCTGGCGCAGTTCCTGGATCTGGCCATCGATCCGATCGATCTGGCGTTCCAGTTGCCTCTGGATGTCGCCGCAGGGCAATTCCCCGGCGTCGTGAACCGCCAGACAGCCCTGAATCTCCTCCAGGCTGAGCCCCAGGGTCTTGAGGCGACGGATGAACTCCAGCCGCTGCAGGCTTTCGTCGGCAAACAGGCGGTAGCCGCCCTCGCTGCGGCCGATCGCCGGCAACAGTCCCAGATCCTCGTAGTAGCGCAGGGTCTTGACGGTCATCCCGCTGCGGCGGGCCAGCACGCCGATCTTCATGCCGCTGGCATGCACGGACCTAACTCTCCGCTTCTAAGGAGAGTCTAGGCGGGTCGCCACCGGAGCGGACGGCGTCGCCTCCGGGGCCCTCGCCGCCGCCCGGGACCGCTCAGCCCTTGCCGTTGGCCAGTTTGGCGGCGGCATCACTGACTTTCCTGGCTACAGCCTTGGCGCCCTCCTTGAGATCCTCGGCCACATTCATGGCCGAGGCCTGGACCTGTTTGGCCTTGCCCTTGATCTGGTGGCCGGTGTCGCCGGTCAGATCACCCAGGGCTGATTCAAGTCTGCCTTCGGCATCCTTGGCGGCGGCGTTGTTCTTGTTGGTCATGGTTCCGTTGGTGATGGGTCTCGATGCTGTGCAGACCGTCAGGAACAATCCCGAGGGTTGGTGTCGATGTCTGTCCCTCCTCGCACCCCTGGAAGCTGCCTCTCCAACCTAGTGAATCCTGCCGGATCCGGGTGTCGCATGGGGCTACCATGGACTGCTGGAACGCCGGACGGATCCAACAGATGAGTGCTGGCAAGGAAGGCTGGATGATCACGAACGATGATGCTCCTGATGCAGTCTGCAGCAGTCATCTGCATCCTCAAGGCTTCGGCCGATTCTTCTGGCCATTCCTACGGCCCTACGGCCATCCCGCTTCCATTCCACCTTTCTCCGGTGCTGCAGATTAGCAGCCTGATGTTGCACCACAGAGGCGGTCGTCCTGTGAAAGAGTGGTCTCAGCGGGGCCTGAACGATGGCACAACCCTTGGTGCAACAGGGTATGGGAGCCCGTCCCTGTTTGGATGGCGTGGCGTTCCGGGTCTGGGCACCCCATGCCAGCGGAGTCTCCGTCGTCGCCACCTTCAACGACTGGGACGCCAGCGCCCATCCGATGCAATCAGAGCCGCGCGGTTATTGGTATGTCTTCGTTGAGCGCGCCAGGATCGGCGACCACTTCAGGTACCAGCTGTCCACCGAATGGGGTGCGATCAGGCGCATCGATCCCTATGCCCGTGAGGTCACCCACTCGGCCGGAGACGCGATCGTTCATGATCCCAGTTTTCCCTGGGACGATGCGGCATTTTCCTGCCCGCCATGGAATGAACTGGTCCTCTATGAACTGCATGTCGGCACGTTCAACGATGATACGCTGAGCCAGCCGGGTCAGTTCCCATCCGTCACGGCCAGGCTCGACCATCTGAAGCGGCTGGGAATCAATGCCCTCGAGATCATGCCCGTCGGGCAGTTCGCCGGTAACCGCTCATGGGGCTACAACCCCTCCCAGATCTTTGCCGTTGATTCAGACTATGGCGGCTCCCTGGGGCTGAAGTGTTTCATCCAGCAGGCCCATCAGGCCGGGATCGCGGTGATCCTGGATGTTGTGTTTAATCACTTCGGCCCGAGTGATCTCGACCTCTGGAAATTCGATGGTTGGTCGGAGAATGGCAAAGGTGGCATCTATTTCTATAATGATCATCGTGCGCACACGCCCTGGGGGGAGACCCGGCCTGATTATGGACGCGGCGAGGTTCGTCAGTACATCCTCGACAATGTGCGCATGTGGCTCGAGGACTACCACCTCGATGGCCTTCGCTTCGACAGCACCGGCTTCATCCACTGCATCGGCGATGCTGGATCCGAGGAGATTCCGGATGGCTGGAGCCTCCTGCAGGCCATCAACGACACGGTGGCCCGGGATTTTCCCGGCCGGATCACCATCGCGGAAGACATGCGCAGCAATGCCTGGATCACCAAGGATGTCGGGGCTGGTGGGGCAGGGTTCGGATCCCAGTGGGATCCTCACTTTGTTCAGCCGATCCGCCACGCCGTCATCACGGCCATGGACGAAGACCGCGGCCTCGAGAGCATCCGGGACGCGATCCTGCACCGTTACAACGACGATGCCTTTGAGCGTGTCATCTACAGCGAATCACATGATGACGTGGCCAACGGCCAGTCCCGACTTCCTCAGGATGTCAATCCGGGGGATCCCACCGGCTGGTATGCCCAGAAGCGCTCCACCCTGGCCGCGGCCCTGGTGTTCACCTCGCCGGGCATTCCGATGCTCTTCCAGGGGCAGGAGTTTCTCGAGGGCGGCTGGTTCCGCGATTCAGTCCCCGTCGACTGGGATCAACAGCAGGAGTTTCGCGGCATCGTCCGTCTGTATCGGGATCTGATCCGGCTGCGATGCAACGGCGAGGGGGTGACCCAGTGCCTCTGCGGCCAGTTCACGCAGGTCTTTCACCTCAACGGCGAGCGGCGGGTGCTGGCCTTTCAGCGCTGGAACCGGGGCGGTCCCGGTGATGACGTGGTGGTGATCGCCAACTTCTCCCACCAGCCCCTCGACGACTGCCGCGTGGGTCTGCCCGCCGCCGGGACTTGGACGCTGCGTTTCAACAGTGACTGGCATGGCTACAGCGACAGCTTCGCCGGCCACCCGAGCGGTGACGTGGAAGCTGTTCCCGGCGACTGGGACGGACTCCCCTGCCACGCCAACTTCAGCATTGGCCCCTACAGTGCCTTGATCTATTCCCAGTGATCGGGGCTCCACGCTCCTGCGCCGACCCCGCCAGGTTGGTGGTGGCAAGCAAGCATCCCTGGCCCGAGGTCGTCACGTTGCAGCACGAACCCCTCCTGGGGGCCGAAGATCCTCCTGTCTTCCGCATTGTCAACCCCGCTGGGCGCTCGGCGGTCCTGCTCACGGCCGACCACGCCGGCCGCGCCATTCCCCGGCGCCTCGGCGACCTGGGCCTGAGCGATCGGCAGCTCGCCAGCCATGGGGCCTGGGATCTGGGCGTGGACGGGCTGGGCCTGCTGCTGGCGGCGCGGCTCGACGCCTTTCTGATCCTGCACAATTATTCCCGGCTGGTGATCGACGCCAACCGGCCGCCCCTGGCGCCGGATTCGATTGTCAGCCACTGCGAGCAGAGCGTCATCGCCGCCAACGTGACCATCGATACGGCCGGGCGACGGCGACGGCTGGAGGAGCTCTTCCACCCCTACCACCGCCGCATTGCCGCCGAGCTGGAGACGCGGCAGGGACAGGCCCGGCCAAGCGTCCTGGTCACCCTGCACAGCTTCACGCCGGTGCTCGGCGAGGACGTGCGTCCCTGGCACGTGGGGGTGCTCCATGGCCGGGACGGCCGTCTGGCCAGGCGGGTGCGTGAGGGCCTCCAGCGTGAACCGGGGCTGCGGGTGGGGGACAACCAGCCCTATGCCGTCAGCGACGCCAGCGACCACACCCTCGTGGTGCACGGGGAGGGGCGGCGGATTCCCCATGTGGAGCTGGAGGTGCGCCAGGACCTGCTCGCCAGCGAGAGTGGCCGCCAGGCCTGGGCACGGCGACTGGCCGGGGTGCTGGAGAACGCCCTGGCGGAGGGGTTCCCGTCGCACCCGGAGGGCCCGGCCTCCATAAGGTGAGACATGGACACACCACCGAGCCCACCGGCGCCACCGCTTCACCCGATCGAGATCCAGGTGGGATTCGATGTGGTGCTGCGCTTTCCCGCCCCGACGCCCCTGATCGTGACCCTGGGGGTGCACGCCAGCCGGGCCGGCGATCTGCTGGAGCCCGACCTGCTGCAGGTGGATCCGCCGGTGCCGCTGCGCCCGTATGTGGACTCCTTCGGCAACCACTGCCAGCGCCTGGTGGCGCCGGCCGGGGAGCTGCGCCTGCACGGCCATGGGGTGGTGGCGGATTCCGGTCGGCCCGATCCGGTGCTGCCCTGGCTGACGCAGCAGCCGGTGGAGGACCTGCCGGAGGAGACCCTGCTGTTTCTGCTGGCCAGCCGCTTCTGCGAGTCCGATCTGCTGTCGCCGCTCGCCTGGTCACGGTTCGAGGCGGTCCCGGGCGGCTGGGAGCGGGTGCAGGCGATCTGCGATTTCGTCCATCAGCACGTGCGCTTCGACTACGGGCGCTCCAGCCCGACGAAGTCGGCCCTGCAGACCTTCGAAAGCCGGGAGGGGGTGTGCCGTGACTTCGCCCACCTGGCCATCGCCCTCTGCCGCTGCATGAACATCCCGGCGCGATACTGCACCGGTTATCTGAGCGATATCGAGGTGCCGCCGCCCCACACGGCCATGGACTTCCATGCCTGGTTCGAGGTCTACCTCGGCGACGGCTGGCACGTGTTCGACCCGCGCAACAACCCCCCCCGCATCGGCCGGATCCTGATGGCCCGGGGCCGGGATGCCGCCGACGTGGCCCTCACCACCAGCTTCGGCCCGTCCGAGCTGGTGTCGTTCCAGGTGTGGACGGCATGACCTATTGCGTGGCGGTGCTCCTGGAGAGTGGCATGGTGTTCGCCTCCGATTCCCGCACCAATGCGGGGCTGGATGATTTCGCCAGCTTCTGCAAGATGACCGTGTTCGAGCGCAAGGGCGACCGGGTGCTCGTCCTGCTCAGCTCCGGCAGCCTGGCCGGCACCCAGGCGGTGATCGGCCTGCTGCGACAGCGGGCCGAGGACGGCGACGGGGAGCCCAGCGTCTGGACGGCCCGGACCATGTTCGATGTGATGGTGCTGGTGTCGGATGCGGTGCGGGCGATCGAGCAGCGCGATGGCCCGTACCTGAAGGCCTCCGGCTCCAGCTTCAACGCCTCCTTCCTGGTGGGCGGCCAGATCAGGGGCGAGGCGCCGCGGCTGTTCCGCATGTATGCGGAGGGCAACTTCATCGAGGCCGGCGAGGACACGCCCTTCCTGCAGACGGGTGAGGCGAAGTACGGCAAGCCGATCATCGACCGGGTCATCCATTCCGACACGACGCTGGCAGAGGCCTCCAAGTGCGTGCTGGTGTCGTTCGATTCGACCATGCGCAGCAACCTGTCGGTGGGGATGCCCATCGACCTGCTCGTCTACGAGAAGGACCGCTTCGAGATCCTCCACCGCCGCCGCTTCAGTGAGGGGGACGCTTACTTCAAGGACCTCAGCGCCGAGTGGAGCGTGGGGGTGCGCAAGGTGTTCCGGGAGCTGCCGGAACTGGTCTGGTAGGTGGCCCCCGCCCCCGCAGGCGACCCCCCACCGCTGGTGCTGATCCACGGGATGTGGGACACCCCCCGTCTGTTTGATCCCCTGCAGCGACTGCTGGCGGGGCGCCGCGGGCCCCTGCTGATGCCCCATCTGCCCCATCGTTTCGGGCTCACGCCGATCGAGGAGCAGGCCGACCTGCTCGGCCTCCACATCGAAGCGGCCTTTGGTGCCCAGCAGCCCGTCGATCTGCTGGGCTTCTCCATGGGCGGGGTGATCGCCCGGACCTGGATCCAGTTGCGGGGCGGCCATCGGCGCACGCGGCGGCTGATCAGCGTCGGCAGCCCCCAGCAGGGCACCCTCACCGCCGGTCCCTGGCCCAGCTGGCCGCTGGCCGGGATCGCCGACCTCAAGGCGGGCAGCCCCCTGCTGGTGCGCCTCAACAGCCAGCTGGCCACCCTGGAGCCGGTGGAGTGCTGCAGCTTTTACTGCCATCCGGACCTGATGGTGATGCCGGCCTGGCGAGCCGTGCTGCCGCTCGGCCCGGGCCACTGCATGCCGGTGCGCTACCACCACCAGCTGATGACCCACCCGGCCGCCCTGCGGGCTTTGGTGGATGAACTGCTGAGGCCGGATCCGGGAGGACCGGGTCCGGGGCTTCCAGGCTGATTGCCGTTTATCTTGTCGTGTCTTCTCAATCCGGCGACAACCGATGGACCTTGTCGCCATTTCCCTTGTGGTGCGCTGGCTGCTGGGCTGGGCGCTCTGTTTGAGGCTGTTCCGGCTTCCCGAGGCCGAGCTCCAGGGACGTCCTTCCGTTTCCGTGCTGATTCCCGCCCGCGATGAGGAAGGCACCCTCCCGAATCTTCTGCCGGCGCTCCAGGCGCAGACCTTCACCCCCCTGGAAGTGATCGTGATCGACGATCACTCCAGCGATCGCACCGCGGCGATCGCGACGGCCTCCGGGGCGAGAGTGGTCCAACCGCCTCCTCTGGCGCACGGGTGGTGCGGCAAGACCTGGGCACTGCACCACGGCGCCAGGGCCAGCAAGGGCGAGATCCTCGTTTTCCTCGATGCCGACACCGAGCCCCATCCCGCCTTTCTGGCTCGGCTGGTGGCGGCCCAGCAGCAACTGGGAGGGCTTGTGTCGGTGCAGCCGTTCCATCGCACCGAAAAGGCCTACGAGCAGCTCTCGATCCTGTTCAGCCTCGTGGGGTTGATGGCGGTGCCCATGGGGCAGGGCTGCGGCGTGGCGTTCGGTCCGGCCATGGCCACCAGCCGTGTTGACTACGACCGGGTGGGGGGCCATGAAGCCGTGGCCGGCAAGGTGGTGGAGGACTGGTTCATGGGCCATCTGTACGAGAAGGCCGGTCTGCCGGTGAGTGCCTTTATCGGCGACGGACTCATCGAGTACCGCATGTATCCCGGCGGATTTCACGACATGGTGACGGGCTTCGCCAAAAATTTCGCCACTGCCGCCGGTGAGGTGCGATGGGCCTGGATGCTGGCGGTGCTGCTGTGGATCTCCGGCCTGTTCTGGGCCGCCTGGTGCCTGCCGGCGTCCCTGCTGGGGTGGCCACTGATGGGTCAGCCTGCCGTTCTCCCCAATCTGCTGCTCTACCTCGCCTTTGCCGTGCAGCTGGTCGCTCTCACCAGGCGCGTGGGGAACTTCGCCTGGATCTGCCTGGTGTTTCCGATTCCTGTTCTGTTTTTCCTGGCGGTGTTCGTCCTGGCGATCCTGAATCTCCAACGGGGCACGATCGAATGGAAGGGCAGGCAGTTTCCAACGCGCTAGCGGCTCTGGCCTGTGCCCTGGGCTGGCTGCTGTGGTCGGTGCTGATCGGTGGGCTGGCCCACGGCCTGCCCCAGGCGGCCCTGGAGGGCGACAGCTGGCTCACCAGGCCGCGCCCCTGGCCGGAGACGAAAGAGGTGTATGAGCGGCGTCTGGGGATCCTGCGCTGGAAGTCCCTGCTTCCGGATGCCGGCGCCGCCCTGCCGGGAGGGGTGCGCAAGAACAGCCTGGTCAGCCGTGATCCTGCCACCTTGCAGCGCCTCGTTGAGGAGACCAGGCGAGCCGAACTGGTGCACCTGGCCATCTGGCCCTTCTGGATCGTGACGGCCCTCTGGCTGCCGCCCGCCGGTGTGCTCATCAACCTGGTCTTTGCGACCCTGTTCAACCTGCCCTGCCTCTGGCTTCAGCGTTACAACCGTCTGAGGCTTCAGCCTCTGCTGCTGACCATGCGGGACCGGGATTCTTCTGACCGCTGATGCCCTACCGCCCGACCACCCCACCCACCAGGTCAAGGTCCACGCTGATCCCGCCGTCCTCGGCGTGGCGGGCCACCAACAGCCGGTGCCGGCCACTCTCCAGCATGAAGGCGTCACGCCCCTGATCGAACCAGGCGAGACGCCTCAGGGGTATCTCCACCGCCACCCGTCGGCTCGCATCCGCCGCCAGGCACACCCGGGCAAAGCCCACCAGGGTGCGCCGCGGCCGCTCCACGGCCTCCCCTGGCGGCTCGAGATAGACCTGCACCACCTCGGCGGCCTCCAGCGTGCCGGTGTTCGTCACCGTGACGGCCAGCTCCACCGCTCCCTCGTCCCCCGCCGGGGTGGGAAGCCACGTCAGCGCAGGATCGCTATGGCGGAAGCGGCTGTAGGAGAGCCCGAAGCCGAAGGGGAAGGCCGCCGGCTGCCCGCTGCGGGCCAGCCGGCGGTAGCCGTGCCAGAGGTCGTAGGTGATGTGCCGGGCCCGGGGATCGAACGGCGGCAGGTGGCCGGCCTCGGTGGGTACCGAAAAGGGCATCCGCCCCGACGGGGAGATCCGGCCCAGCAGCACGTCGGCGAGGGCCGCGCCGCCCTGCTCACCGGGATACCAGAGCAACAGAAGGCCCGGCACCCGCTGCCGCCAGGTCTCGCACAGGATCGCCCCACCCCCCATCAGCACCACCACCGTGCGTGGGTTGGCGGCGGCGACCGCCAGGATCAGGCCCTCCTGCGCTGGCGGCAGCTCCAGCACCGTGCGATCGCCGGAGGCGAAGGAACCGCCGGCCCGGGCCGTGCCGAAGCGCGTCACCCCGGCGACCATCGCCGCCACCGCCGTCCAGATCGGCAGCAGCCGGCGCCGGCCGCAGAGGCGCAGCAGCCAGGCGGGGGGCGGCGCCTGGCGCAGGATCGGAGCCAGGTCGCCCGGGTGGATGTGCTCCCCCTCGTGGCGCCAGTCCAGGCCCACCACCACCAGGGCCGCCTCACTGCGGGCCGCCAGGGCCGCGGCCCGGGCCGGTTCACCGCCGTCGTCGTGGTGCAGGCACAGCTCCGGCGTCGCCGCCCGCAGGCCGGCCAGGGGCGTCAGCACCGACCCCGGTGCCGGCCGGGTGTCGGAGGATCCCCGGTCCCCCAGGTTGACGGTGTCCGCCATCGGGCCGATCACCGCCAGCGACGCGATGCCCCTCAGGGGCAGCACATGGCCGACGTTCCGGAGCAGCACGATCGAGCCGGCGGCGGCCTCCCGCGCCAGCTGCCGGTGGGCATGGCAGCCGCGCAGCGCTGGGGGATAGGAGCCGGCGGGCACCGTGGCCTGGGCCAGTAGCAACCGCAGCACCGCCGCATCGATCAGGGCCTCCGGCACCCGTCCCGTTGCCACCGCCTCCGGAAGCGTCGCCGCGAAGATCATCCGGAACGGCATCTCCAGGTCCTGGCCGGCCTGGAGGGCCGCCACGCCGTCGCGCAGGCCGAAGATGAAATCGGTGAGCACGAAGCCGCGGAAGCCCCAGCGGTCCTTGAGAATCTCCCGCAGCAGGTGGGGCTGCTGGCCGCACCAGGCCCCGTTGACGCTGTTGTAGGCGCTCATCACCGCCAGGGCGCCGGCCTCCACGCCATCGCGGAACTGGGGCAGGTAGAGCTCCTGCAGCACCCGCTCGCTGGCGGCCACATCGACCCGGAACCGGGCACTGTCGATGGAGTTGAGCGCAAAATGCTTGAGGCAGGCGATGGCATGGCGCCGCACACCGCGGGTCGCCGATGCCCCCAGGGCGCCCACGTGCACCGGGTCCTCGCCGTAGGTCTCCTGGGCCCGGCCCCAGCCCGGATGCCGCAGCAGATTCACGCAGATTCCACCGAACAGGTTGGCCCCGAAGCTGCGGGCCTCGGCCCCCATGGCCTCGCCGATCCGCTCCTCCAGATCGACGTCCCAGCTGGCCCCGCGGCCGATGGGGGCCGGGAAGGTGGTGGCGCCGCCCTCCAGCACCACCCCGCGGGGGCCGTCGACGAAGTGCAGACCGCCGATGCCCAGGCGCTCCACCACCCCGGCCGGCCAGGGGCGGCGGTGGGCGGCGTCGTGGAAGGCGATGGCCGCCAGCCCCCCCCAGAACGGCGTGTCGCCGTCGAGCATGGCGAGCTTCTCACCCAGGCTGAGCCGCTGCAGCTGGGTCCGGGCCTGCGTCTCCAGGCGACTCCAGTCGGGGCAGGTGGGCACCGATCCAGCCTAGGGGCGGGGCTGGCAGACGAGAATTCCGCCGCGATGTGTGGATCGCGGCACAGCTTTGCTGGCGTACGGGTTTCACCCTGATTGGCCCACATCTGCTGCGTCTGACTGATCGAAAGGGTGGGTTATCCGCCCCAGGACGGAATCAATCGGCTGCAGCTGATTGATTCCATGACGTTCTCCCTAGGTTGTGGACAGGAAGGAGGTCTCTGGTCATCACGGACCAGCCAGAGTCGACAGCGCTGACAACCTGCCTCAGCCTCCAACCCACACCACAATCATTCCAATGCGAGACATCACCATGCCCATTCCTGTAAGGATTCCGAAAAAGCTCCATGTCCACCACTTCGCGGAATCAGAAGGCGCACGTTGGGATTCCGAAGCGTCCCCGCTCCTCGATCCTCGGGTGATCGAGCCACCCATGTACCTGGCCAGTCCTGGCAGCGAGAGCGGCTGGGGTTTCCACGGCCGCGCCGAGCGGCTGAACGGCCGGCTGGCCATGCTCGGTTTCGGCATCGGTCTGACCATCGAGGCCCTCACCGGCTCGGGGATCCTGGGGCAGATGGGGCTCGGGGCTCTGCTGCCCCAGGGTTGAACCCGCCCGCGAGGCTGGATGGCCCCAAGGCTTGACTCTCCAGTCCAGGGGAGCCCATACGGTGAAGCCCAAGGTCCCGGCCCGGTCCGTCCCGATGAGCATTTCCACCCTGGGCTCCCCCTGCTGCGCCGCCGAGCCGGCGGCCGCTGCCACGACGGGGATGGACAGGGAGCTGGCCCAGGAGCTCACCGTGCTGCGCCGCCGTCTCTCGGTGGCGGCCGTGCTCACGGGGCTTGTGGTGGTGGCCACCCTGCCCCACATGCTCGGCGTCCACCTCAGGTGGCTGCCGGGCTGGTTCACCAGCCCCTGGACCCAGCTGGCGCTGAGCACCCCGGTGCTGTTCTGGTGCGGGCGGGAGTTCTTCAGCGGCGCCTGGTCGTCCCTGCGCCGCCACAGCGCCGACATGAACACCCTGGTGGCCGCCGGCACCGGCATCGCCTGGCTGGCCTCGCTGGTGGCCACCGCCTTTCCCGGGGTGCTCACCGCCGAGGGTCTCCCGGCCGACGTCTACTACGAAACCGCCGCGGTGATCCTCACCCTGGTGCTGCTGGGCCGGCTGCTGGAGGCCAGGGCCCGCGGCCAGACCTCCGAGGCGATCCGGCGGCTGCTCCAGCTCCAGCCGCCCACGGCCCGGGTGCTGCGGGAGGGGATCGCCACGGAGGTCCCCGTCGCCACGGTGGCGGTGGGTGATCTGGTGCAGGTGCGGCCCGGGGAGACGCTGCCCCTCGACGGGGTGGTGGTGGAGGGCAGCTCCTGGGTGGAGGAGTCGATGCTCACCGGTGAGCCCACCCCGGTGGCCAAGGGCCCTGGGGATGGGGTGATCGGCGCCGCCATGAACCGCAGCGGCAGCTTCACCTTCCGCGTCACCCGGGTGGGTGAGGACACGATGCTGGCCCGCATTGTGGAGCTGGTGCGCCAGGCCCAGAGCTCCCGCACCCGGGTGCAGCGCCTGGCGGATCAGGTGGTGGGCTGGTTCGTGCCGGTGGTCATCGCCATCGCCATCGCCACCTTCGTGGTCTGGTTCCTGGTCAGCGGCAACGTGGTGCTCTCGACGCTGTTTCTGGTCAGCGTCCTGGTGATCGCCTGCCCCTGCGCCCTGGGTCTGGCCACCCCCACGGCGATCATGGTGGCCTCCGGCAAGGGGGCCGAGAACGGCCTGATCTTCCGCAGCGCCGAGGCCCTGGAAACCGCCGGTGGGCTGCGCACCATCGTGCTCGACAAGACCGGCACCCTGACCATGGGCCAGCCGGAGGTGACCGACTTCGAGCGGCTCCACGGCGGCCGGCATCCTGCCCAAAGTCTCCTGGCCCTGGTGGCGGCCGTCGAGTCACGCTCGGAGCATCCCCTGGCCGAGGCGATCGTCGCCTACGCCTCGGGCCGCTGCGGCGACGGCGATCTCCCCACGGTGCAGTTCTTCGAGGCCAGGACGGGGTCCGGCGTGCTGGCCGGCGTGGCCGGCCAGGAGGTGCGGGTGGGCAGCCCCCGCTGGCTGCAGCGTTCGGGCCTGGACACCACCAGCCTGGATCCGGTGGTGGCGCGGCTGGAGCGGGCCGCCCGCAGCGTGGCGGCCGTGGCGGTGGACGGCCGAATCGAGGCCTGCTTCGGCATCGCCGATCCGATCAAGCCCGAGGCCCATGCCGTCGTCGCCGCCCTGCGGCGCCTGGGGCTCGAGGTGGTGCTGCTCAGTGGCGATGCCCGCCGCACCAGCGAGGTGGTGGCGGCCGATGTGGGCATCGTGCGGGTGATCGCCGAAGTGCGCCCCGGCGACAAGGCGGCGGTGGTGCAGCGGCTGCAGGAGCAGGGGCAGGGGCCGGTGGCGATGGTGGGGGACGGCCTCAATGACGCCCCGGCCCTGGCCCGGGCGGATGTGGGCATCGCCATGGGCACGGGCACCGATGTGGCCATTGCCGCCAGCGACATCACCGTGCTCTCGGGTCACCTCGGTGGCGTGCCGGCCGCGATCGAGCTCAGCCGCCGCACCATGGCCATCATCCGCCAGAACCTCTTCTTCGCCTTCGCCTACAACGTGGCGGGGATCCCGATCGCCGCCGGTCTGCTGTTCCCGCTCACCGGCTGGCTGCTGAACCCGATGCTGGCGGGGGCGGCCATGGCCTTCAGTTCGGTGTCGGTGGTGAGCAACGCCCTGCGGCTGCGTCGCTTCCGGCCCCGCCTGCGTCCCTCGGGGGCCGGGGCATGACACCCCACGAGGCGGCCGCCCCGCTCTGGCGCACGATCCCCCAGCCACTGGCCCTGCAGGTGCTGGTGGCGGCGGCCGGGCTGGCCCTGATCGCGGCGGAGCTGTGGTGGTTCCTTGGCCCCCATGGCGCCGGGGTGGCGGCCGACGAAGGGGAGCAGGGAATGCAGGAGATCACGATCACGGTCCAGGGCGGCTACCTGCCCTCCCGCATCCGGGTGAGGGCGGGCCGGCCGGTGCGCCTGCTGTTCCACCGCACCGATCCCAGCGGCTGCGTGGCCCGGGTGATCTTCCCGGATTTCCAGCGCAGCCTCGACCTGCCCCTGGGGGCCACCACCTGCATCGAACTGCGGCCCGAGCGGCCGGGCTCCTACCCGTTTCACTGCGGCATGGCCATGGTGCGCGGCAGCTTGGAGGCGGAGTGATGGGGAAAGATGGAGAGCGGCTTTCGAGCTGGCTTGTGATCACCAACCTTGACAATTCCTCTGCTTGGATGCTGCAGATGGCCAGATAAAAAGGGTTCGAAAGACCAATCCTGGTATCGTTGATTCCAAGGCCCATGAGCGAGTTGCAGGTTTGATGAGCAGACGTTTCAGCGCCCATCTCAGCCAGGCCTCCCTGCTGTTCGTCGCGCTGGCCGTGGTGGCGCCGCAGGCCCGGGCCCAGGGCAACCCCTGGGGAACGCCGACCCAGCAGACCCCGGTGCAGACCACGCCCTGGGGCGGTGGGGGCGGCTCCGGGGGGCCCGGTTACGGCCAGCCCGGCAACAGGGCCCTGTCCTTTCCGGTGCAGGGGGTGATCTGCGACAGCTCCGTGAGCGTCTGCTTCAACGCCAGCGGTGCGGCCCTGGCCGAAACGGAACGGGAATTCGGACGCCGGGCGCGCCGCACCCTGGAGAACAATCTGGTCAGCAATCCCATCGTCGACGTCACCTTCGCCGATGGTCGCTACTGCAATTTCAACCTGCGCGGCTGCTGGACGAACCGTCAGCGCACCCGCTTCGACCCCCGGCTGAACCCCTGGGTGTTCGGCGCCGCCGCCGGCACCCCGGGCGGCCAGGGCACGGTGATCGGCGGGGCCGGCTCCACCTGGGGGCCGGGCGGCGCCACGACCAACGGCCAGTTCCCCACCGCCGGCTTCCAGCCGCCCTTCACCCGCACCCGCCAGAGCGGTACCTGCCCCGGGACGAACGCCGGCATCTCCATCTACAACGGCACCTGCCGTTACGAGATCGTCCAGAACAACACCAACGGCTCCAAGACCCTGGCCTTCACCTTCGACAGGCTGCCGGCTTCCAACCCGCTGCGCACGCTCCGGTTCACCGCCCAGGGCAACGGTCCGTGGAGCATCCAGATGCCCAACGGCTCGGCGGCGGCCGTCCAGTCCAGGGTCAACGCCGACCAGTACCGCTCCGACATCCAGATGGGCTGGGGCGGCGTCTTCACTCTGGGCTTCCGCAGCACGACGACGGCCACCACCGCCCAGCTCAACCAGGCCCTCCAGCCCGTGGATGCCAATGGGCAGGTGGTCCAGGGCGGCGACAGCGAAGCCCTGGGGCAGGCCCTTGGCGGGCTGCTGCTGCAGCTGTTCGGCGGCGGCCGCTGAGTCAGGGGGCAGTGAGGGAGGGGCCGATCAGCCCGCGACCGGTCCCAGACCTTCGCCGCCGTCGCTGAAGAACCGGCGCAGGTTCACTCCGGCCTCGTGGGCGGCGATCGTCACCTGCAGCTTCTGCTCGGCGTCGAGGCCATCCCAGAAGGCATGGAACAGGTCGAGGGAGGCCTTGGCCGTGCCCACCGCCCCCAGCACGGCCATCGGTGCCGCCAGCCAGGGGAAGACCAGCAGCACCACCGAGAGCACGGCCCCCACGGCCACTCCGGTGCGGGCGGATTCCAGGCTCGTGGCCAGCACCAGCCGTACCTGGGTGAGCCGGTCGATCTCGCCCCGCCGGCGCAGCGCTTCGGTGCGCAGGGCGCTCAGCAGGGCCTGGTAGGTGGCGTAGAGCAGGACCCCGCCGACGGTGGATTCCGAAACGAATTCACCGCCGCTGACGGCGCCGCCGTTGCAGTTCAGATCCACCGAGGCCAGCCCCGCCAGGGGGGCCGCTTCCCAGCCGGCGCGGGGAATGCGGAAGGGATCGTGCTCGCGGGTCATGGCCATCGGGACGAATGGCTTCCAGCCTGCCGTGCACGCCGGCAGCGGCGCAATGGCGCCTCACCCCGAGAGTTGCGGCAGCTGGCCGGAAGTGGAGAACTGGTAGTTCCAGCTGCGGCTGGCATCGAAGGTCTGGTTGGTGAACAGATCGGTGTAGATGGCGTTCCAGTTGGAGATCCCCCCATCGCCCATGCCGATCGCCAGCACGTTCACGTTGCTGGCACCCGCCCTGGCGGCCACGGTGTCCAGGGTGCTGTTGAGGGAGGCCTGGGCCTGGGCCCAGATGTCGACACCCGCGGCCGTCGGCACCCGGATCGGGGTGCCGCTGCTGGTGTAACGCAGCCCCGAGCTGAGGATCGGATCCCCATCCAGCCATGAACTGGTGGGCAGGGCGACGTTGGTGCCGGTCCAGCCCTGGCCGAGGTCGGGGCGGTTGTCCCACCAGGGGCGCCGTTCGGGCCGGCCGTCGGTGATCATCGCCACCGACACGAGCGTGTCGAGGGCGACGTTGGGCAGCTCCTTCACGAGCAGCCGGTCGAGGGCCACCAGCGCCCCGAGCATCTCGGTGCCGCTGTAGCGGTTGCCGCTGGTGCCGGGGGCGGTGTAGGCATCAAGGCTGTTCGGGGCCGGCAAGCCTCGGGCGATCCAGTCGGGGCTGGTGGTGGCCCCGTAGGTGATGTCGGGGGTCTGGGTGAGCAACACATCCCGGGCCAGCAGCTCGCCGAAGTCGGGATTGCTGCCGCTGAACGTGATTTCGCTGTGGGTGACGAGATAGCCGAAATCGACGGTGTGGATCGTGATCGACCTGGCATTGGTGCTGCTGCCGTCGGTGGGGTCGTCCACCAGTTCGTAGTTGAGGATTTCGGAGGCGAGGGTCTGGCTGCTCGTCAGGTTGGTGTCATCCAGGAAGGGCTGGAAGGTGCTGCTGCCCTTGAGGGAATAGCCGTAGCCGGCGGCGGCCAGGGCCGATTTGAGGGTTTCGAAGGCCAGCCGGTTCTGGGCCTCGATCCTGGAGACGCCGCTGGGGTCGCTGCCCTTCATCGAGGTGGAGTTGTCGAGCAGCAGGTACAAGTCGACGTGCCGTGGTTCCGGCCTCGGGGGGGTGGGAGTGATGGCCAGATTGTCGTAATCGATGGTCACCGCGGCCGGGTTGCTGAGCGCGCCCTGCAGGTCCCTGATCGTGTACTGGATCGGGGTGGGATCGCCGATGAAGCCGCCCTGGGGGGTGAAGCTGATCTCCTGGGTGGCGATGTTGATGCTCCACGTGCCTTCCCCGGCCACCTGCAGCGCCTGGCCGGGCCCTGCGCTGCCCACGATCGTGATCGAAGCCGGATCCAGGGGGGAATCGGGGTCGCTGTCGTTGTCGGCGACCTTGACCGTCGCGGTGGTGCCGGCAGTGGGCCGGACGGGTCCGCCGAAGACGTCGTCGGTGGCCACCGGCGGATCGTTGACCGGCGTGACGGTGATCGAAAGGGTGGAGCTGTCGTTGGCACCGGAGCCGTCGGTGGCGACGTAGGAGATCAGGGGAACGGGGCCGTTGTAGTTGGCGGCTGGGGAGAAGCTGTAGGTGCCGTTGGCGGCAATGGTGAGGCTGCCGACACCAGCGATCGAGACCGGAGAGCCGAGGGGGAAGGGTCCGCTCTGTCCGGCGATGGAGAACGAAGCGATCGAGACCGGGCCATCGGGGCTGGTGGTGCCGGCCAGGAGGTTGCCGGTGGTGGTGCCGCTGTCCTCGGCGATGGAGAGGGTCTCGCTGGCGTCGCTGAAATCGTCGTTGACCGGGGTGACGGTGATGGAAAGGGTGGAGCTGTCGTTGAGACCGGAGCCGTCGGTGACGACGTAGGAGATCAGGGGAACCGGGCCGTTGTAGTTGGCGGCTGGGGAGAAGCTGTAGGTGCCGTTGGCGGCGATGGTGAGGCTGCCGACACCAGCGACCGAGACCGGAGAGCCGAGGGGGAAGGGGCCGCTCTGGCCGGCGATGGAGAACGATGCGATCAAGACCGGGCCATCGGGGCTGGTGGTGCCGGCCAGCAGATTGCCGGTGGCGGTGCCGCTGTCCTCGGCGATGGAGCGGGTTTCGTTGGCGTCGGTGAAATCGTCGTTGACCGGCGTCACCGTGATCAGGAATGTCTGGATGGCGCTGGTGTCGACGCCGCCATTGGCGGTGCCGCCGCTGTCGCGAAAGCGCACGGAAACGGTGGCCGTGCCGCTGGCGTTGGCCGCCGGTGTGTAGGTGAGTCGCCCGCTGGCGTCGATGGTGGGTTGGACACTGAACAGGGCGCTGTTGTTGTTGGTGACCAGGAAGTTCAGGGCCTGGCCGGCTTCATCGCTGCCGCCGCCGCGGCTCAGGCCCGTGGCCCAGCCGACCACGCTTTGGGCGCCGGCGTCCTCCAGCAGCACCTGATCCGCCCCCTTGCTGAAGGCCGGCACGTCGTTGACGGGGGTGACGGTGGTGGCCAGGGACGTGGGGTCGGAGTAGTGGCCGGTGGGCCCCAGCAAGGCCGTGAGGTTGGTGGCGGCGCTGAAGGCCAGGGGGGTGTCGGCGACGCGGAGGGTGAGGCCGCCCGGGGTGCCGTTGACATCCGGGCTGCTGGGGAGGAAGCGGAGCGAGGCGGAGGTGGGCAGCAGCAGCGCGGCGCTGTCGGAGGGGGAGCCGATGGTGACCCAGCCGGAGCCGGTGTTGAGGTTGTACTGCCAGACGCCCTGGGAGGCGGCGGCGGCATTGCCGGTGATGGCGATGCCCCCGAGGGCCGTGGCGGCATTGGCGCCGCCGGTGACGGCGCGCTGGTCGTCGGCCGCATCCCTGAAACCGAAGCCGAGGGCGGCGATGGTGGCGCCGGGCGGGTTGGGGTTGTCCTCGGTGGTGGCGGCGAGGCTGGCGGCGGTGGCCGTGGGCCGGTCGTTGATGTTGGTGACGCTGGTTCCGATGGTGCGGTTGACGGCGCTCCAGGCACCGGTGCCGGTGGTGCCGCCGGCCGTGGCGAGGTTGAAGGTGCTGGTGGCCGAAACGCTGGTGGTGAGGGGGGCGCTGGCATCAGCAAGACGCACCAGGAGGCGGCCGGGGGTGCCGTGGAAGTTGGCGGCAGGCAGGAAGCGGACCCGGCTGGCGGCGCTGAAGACGAGGGCGGCGCTGGTGGAGAGACCGGAGCTGGGGAGGTTGATCCAGTCGCCGGGGACGGCGGGGTTGGGCGTGGCGGAGGTGGAGATCTGCCAGACCCCCTGGGAGGCGGTGTAGCTCGTGGAGCCGACGACGGCGAGGAAGGAGAAGGGGGTGGCGGTGTTGCCGCCGCCGTTGGCGGTCTGGTTGTCGGTGCCGTCGGTGTAGCCGAAGCCCAGGCTGCTGAGGGTGGTGCCGGCGATGGCGCCGGCGGCGACGTCTTCCGAAATGGCAGGCAGGACGACGTTGGTGCTGGCGACGGGCTGGTCGTTGAGCGGCGTCACCGTCAGGGCCACGGTCTTCGTGTCCTGCCGGGCGCCGCCGCTGCCGGTGCTGCCCTGGTCGTTGACGGTGACGGTGAGCGTGGCGCTGCCGTGGAAGTTGGCGGTGGGGGTGTAGGTGAGCGAGGCCAGGGCCGCGTTGAGGTTGGCCTTGGTGCCGGTGACGGTCAGCGATCGTGTGCCGTAGTTCCCCGCCGTCACGGTCAACCCCGTGCGGCTGACCAGGTTGATGCTGCCGCGGTTGACGCTGAGGGTGAGTCGCTCGAGGGCGCCGAAGTCGTCGGGGTCGGTGAAGCTGATCAGGTTGGCGCCGCTGAAGGCGTTGGCGGAGCTGTCCTCGACCACGGTGCGGGTGGCCGGTACCGTCAGCACAGGCGCCTCGTTGGTGGCCGACACGTTCACCGTGAAGGACGCGACGCTGGTGTTGTTGCCGGTCACCCCCACGCCCTCGGCCCCGTTGTCGCTGTCGAAGGCGGTGGCGGTGATCGTCACCACCCGATCCACGTTCGGATTGGCCGGGGTGTAACGGAGGGTGGTCAGGGCCGCCTGCACCTGGGCACGGGTCCCGCGCAGCTGCAGGCTGGCTGTGCCGTTGCTGGTGAGGGTGGCGCCGTTGGCGTTCTGGATCAGCAGGGTGCCGTAGGCGCTGCCGGCGTCGGTGGCGCTCAGGGTCACCCGGATGTCATCGGTGGCTCCCTGGCTGGTGTCCCTGGTGTCCTGGACGGCGAAGCCGCTGCTGATGTCGATGAAGGTGCCGCTGGCGATCACGGTGTTGGCGGGAACCGCCAGCACCGGCGCATCATTCACCGGCGTGATGCGCACGCCGTTGTCGACGGTCACCCGGTTGCCCGCCGGCACATTGGCGTGGCCGAAATCGGTGAGGCTGGTGCGCAGATACAGGTTCCCCAGGCCACCACCGGCACCGTTGAAGTCGGGGGCCCCCGCAAAGCGCAGCAGGTTGAGGGCGGTCTGCACCGCGCCCAGCGGTCCGGTGAGGGTGACCGTGTTGGTGCCGTCGCCGCTGGCGGTGCTCAGGCCGGCGATGGCGCCCAGCAGCAGCCGCCCTTCGCTGGTGGCATTGGCCAGAACCGTTCGCGCCGCATCGCGGAACAGCTGCACCTGCACGGTCACGTTGCGACCGAAGCTGTCGGCATCGGCCAGCACGAAGCCGCCCAGGGTGACGCTGGCGTCCTCGTTGACGCTGAACAGCGTGGGATTGGTGATTGTGGGCAGATCGTTGAGGTTTGAGGCCGTCAGCGCGATGTCGCGGCTGATCCGGTTGCTGGCGGCGCCGATGGGCACCGGATGACCGGCTGCATCGTTCTGGTTCACCGGCCCACCATTGGCCCCCACCCCCAGGACGCCAGCGGCGCTGTAGAGGCGGTCGTCGACGCTGACCCGCAACGTGAGGCTGCTGGCATCCAGGTCGGCGCCGAAGGCCACCGTGAGGCTGGTGAGCACCGCATGGATTTCGCTGCGGGTGCCCTGCACCACCAGGCTGTTGCTGCCCTTGCCGCTCAGGAACGCCCGCGGCGAGGCGGGGTTGGCGGAGGTGAAGGAGATCAGCCCGGAGGGCACCACCGCATTGGCCCCATCGAGCAGCTGGGCCTCGATCCGCAGCAGATCGGTTTCACCGGCCACGATCGTGTCCAGGTCGCTGTCGGCCGCCTGCAGCAGCCCGGCGGTGGCCACCGCCACCGGGGTGGTGCCGCTGCCGAACACCTCCAGGGAGACCGGGGCGCTCAGGGTGGGCAGGTCGTTGGCCTGGGTGACGCTGATGACGTAGGTGCCAGGAACGTTGTTGGTGGCTCCGCTGATCGGGTTGTCTCCCCCGCCGTCGCTCACCGTGAAGCTGAAGGCGTCGCTGCTGGTTTCCGTGCCGTCGTGCAGGTAGCTGATCAGGTTGGCGTCGAGGTCGGCCTGGGTGAACACGCTGTTCAGGCCGAGGGCACGGCCGTTGAGGAACAGCCGTCCGTTGCTGGTGAGCGAAGTGATCCGGTACTGGCGCTGGACGGGACTGTTGTCGGAATCGCCGTACACCAGCCGCGGTTCGTTGCCGGCGCTGCCGTTGCTGCCCCTGATCACGCCGCGGGAGCCTTCCACCAGGCTCAGGGGTGCGTTCTCGCTGGCGAGCGGCGGATCGTTCAGGGGTGCGATCGTCAGCGGCACCCTCACCGGGGCGCCCGGGGCGTCGAAGCGGTCGAAGGGGGTGAAGCTGAAGCTGTCGGCCAGGTCCGCCGGTCCGTCGTTGCCGTTGTGGCGGTAGCGCAGACGGCCTGCCGCCAGCTGGCTCTGGCTGATGCGCAGCGTGGCGCGGTTGAGGCTGCCGCCGCTGCCATCAGCGATCACGGTCCAGGCGCCGCCGCCGCTGACGTCGAACTCCAGCACGCCATCGCCCGGCAGGGTGTCGATCCGCCGCCGTCGCTGGTCGGCCGTGTCGGCCTGGGAGAAGCTGCCCGGATCCCAGAGGGCATCGGCGCCGGGGTTGGGGTTGCCGGGCGCGCCGGCAGACACCTGCTGCCCCGAACCATCGACATCGGCGATGGTGATGTCGCGGCGATCCGCCGCTCCCAGCAGGGGCCCGGGGTTGGCACTGTTGAAGGTGAAGGTGCCCCCCTCCACCAGCAGGGTCGGGCTGGCACTGACGCTGCCGCTGGGGGCATCGTTGACGGGGCTGACCCGCAGGGCGAAGCGGAAATCACCGGCCCCGTCGCCGACCACGGCGCGGCCATCGCTGATGGTGAAGCGGAAGCCGGCGTCGAAAACCTCCCCACCGTCGTGCACGAAGGTGAGACGTCCTTTATCGATGTCGTCCTGGGTGAAACCGTCCAGGGCGCTGAGGGCGACACCGTTGAGCCGCAGGCTGCCGCCCGTCGGGGCGCCGGCGAGCCGGAACACCCGCTCGGTCGGGCTGCTGTCGCTGTCGCTGATGGCCAGATCCGTGGCCCGGATCGTCACCGTGGCGCCTTCGCTGCTGCGCAGCAGGTTGTTGGTGGCCAGGGTGGGGGCGGCATTAGGCGGCAGGGTGGCGGGGGCGTTGCCGCCGCCGCCGCTGGGGCTGCCCAGGGGATTGAGGTAGGTGAGGCTGAAGTTGATCCGGGTCAGCGGATCCCCCGGCAGGGGCTGGGGGGCGCTGTCGGTGTGGATGCCGCCGTCGCGGGTCTGGGTGAAGCCGCCGGGCAGCAGGCCGATGGCGCCGTCCTGCACCGTGAAGCTGAAGCCCGCCGTGGTGCCTGACGGGGTGCCGTTGACGAAGTTGAAGCGCAACCGGCCGGCGTCGATGTCTTCCTGGCTGAAGCTGCCGCCGCCCTGCAGGCCCACCCAGGCACCGCCGCGGAACACCTGCAGCTGCCCCCGGGCCGGCTCCGGAGCCGCCGTGAGGGTGTAGGTGAGGTTGGGGGTGAGGGAATCGGCGTCGCTGACCCTCAGGGCGGCGGCGGTGATGACCGTGCTGCCGGTGGGGGTGACGATCGGGTTGTTGACGCCGAGGGTGGGGTCGTCGTTGACCCGCTGGATCGCCAGGGTGATGAGGGCGTTGCTGCTCAGCACCCCGCCGGCCCCCTGGCCGCCGCCGTCGTCGCTGACGCGGACGCCGAAGCTCTCGTTCGGAGGAAAGCCGCCGTTGAGGTCGTTGCCGTCGTGGTCGTAGGTGAGCCCTGCCAGGGAGGGAAGGGTGAACGGCGCCGTGATCGGCGTGCCGTTGTAGCGGAGCGTGCCGCGCAGGGGCCGGGAGGTGATGACCACCGTGGGGGGCACGCCCGAGGCCTGGTCGGCGTCGCTGATGGTCAGGGTGATGGGCACCCCCTGCTGACCCTCGAAGACCGGAATCGAACCGCTGACGACGGGCGCCTGGTTGATGGGGGTCAGGGTGATCGGCACCGTGGCCGAGGGAATCCGGCCACCGGCCCCGTCATCGACGGACACGGTGAAGGCATCACCGCCACTGCCGGGGAGCCCGCCGGGCAGCACCTGGGAGCCGTCGTGGGTGTAGGTGAAGCTGCCGACGAAGCTGCTGGAGAAGGTGGAGCCCACCACCAGGGGATTGCCGTTGAGCTTCAGCTGGCCCTTGCCCGGCAGGGAGGTGATCCGGTAGATCACCTGCTCGGGCAGGTTGTCCCCATCGGCGAGCTGGAAGTTCGCGGCCGTGAAGGTGGACGTGCCGCCTTCCACCACCACCAGGGGGCTGGTGCTCAGGCTGGGGGCATCGTTGACCGGGGTGACCTGGATCGGCCCGGTGGAGAGGCTGATGGGGCCGTCGCCGTTGGTGAGGTCGGTGGCCGTCAGGGTGAGGCTGGGCGCCACCGCGGTATTGACGCTGTTGGCATCGGCCGCCGGTGTGAACAGGACACTGGCGATCGCCGCATTGATGGCGGCCAGGCTGCCTTCCAGCGTGAATTCGGCGCTGCCGTTGCTGCCGCTGGTGATCAGGGCGGCACTGGCCAGGGTGGTCGTGCCCCCGGTGGTGGCGATCCGCAGCCGCAGCGTGATCGGCGCCACACCGTTGTCGCTGTCGGCCACACGCAAGCCGGTGATCGCCAGGGGCGTGTCTTCGGCGGTGGTGCGGGTGCCCACGAAGCTGTCGTTCAGTACCGGGGCACTGGAAAACTCCGCCGCCAGCCAGCGGCCATCGATCAGGAGCCGGTGCTGGTCGTCGTCGGCCAGGATCGCCGCACGCTGCGCTTCCCCCAGGGGCGCACCGGTGACCAGGGCGGCGAACAGGGCGCCCTCATCTCCTCGCGCATCGAGGGGGCCGTTGAGCCACTGGTCGATGGCGTGACCCGCTTCCTCCAGCAGGACGCGCTGGATGGCCTCCACGGAGGTGGCCTGGTACAGCCAGTCGGCATTGATGTAGATCCTCGGCCGCCCCTTGGCATCTTCGGCGGTGTAGGCAGCACGGGCGCCCGGGAGCTCCCCGCCGCTGAGCCGTTCAACCGCCAGCTGAAGGCCTGGCCCCCGCAACACCCGAGCGAGGGCCATCAGCCGGGACTGGAACAGCTCAGGATCGCTGCCGGCGCTGGCAAACGCATCACTCAGCAGATCCGCATAGTCATCCTGAAGGGGCAGCTCTTCAAGGATTCTGTTGACGTTCGACAGGGCGCTGGTCCAGAGCTGCTCGATGTCTTCCGGCAGGGTCAGATCGAACAATTGTTGCGGCACGAACTGTCGATACAGGGCCTCGCCCCAGGCCGCAGCGGAACGACTGGCTTGACCCGAAAGTCCTGCCAGGAGCTCAATCCTGAGGATGTTCATGCCTTGATCTGGCCAACTGTTCGCGTCGTCGGGATCTTATTCCACCGACCTCTCTTGCCAGGACCGCGAACAGGAGATGGGCTGTTTCGATGTCACGGCGAAGTCCTAGAATTCGCTGGTCAAGAACATTAAAGCTGTTGTAGAAAATCTTTATAGCGCCCCAAGAAAACGCGTTTTCCGTCACGGCATACGGGGTTTATCGCTAGGAAACCGAAAACAAAAGTGTGACCAGTCCCTTGCTTCGGTGTCTCCCTGGCCTTGAATCCCCGGTCCCGCCGCCCGCCGCTTCCGCCCGAACTTCGAAGTCCATCGGTGGCCCCTTCTCCCTCCTTCCCTGCTTCGTTCTGACAGCGGCCGTCGCCATCGGCCCGGCCCGGGCGGCGACCTGCCCCGATGGAACCGAGGCGGAGTTCTGCCTGCCCCCCGTCACCCCGCTGCCCCCGACGCCTTCGCCGTCCACCCCGACGCCTTCGCCGTCCACCCCGACGCCTTCGCCGTCCACCCCGTCGCCTTCCCCGGCAGCCTCGGTGGCGCCGGCCCCCGCCGCGCCGGTCCTCCCCCTGCTGGTCGATGTCTACCGGCTCGATGCACGGTTGCTTCCCCTGGGGGTCGGCATGGGCTGGCGCAGCTTCAGCCGTGATCTGCTGGAGCCCCTGCCCCAGAAGGTGCGTGAGTCCTCCCCCCTGGCCGCCCCGGAGGCCGGGGGACCTTCCGCATCGGCCTTCCGCTTCAGTATTCAGCCGGGTGGCTACTTCGGTGCGCGGGACGGCTGGCGGTTCCAGGTGTTCGGCAATGGCTTCGGCGGTCCACTCCTGGGTGGTGTCGCCGGCGGCCCCTCATCGGCCGGCGGGGCCCAGACGGGTCTGCGTCTCGACTACGCCCTCGGCGATCTGGTGATCGGCGCCTTCGGTCGCTTCGGATCGCTTCAGGCGGAGGGTGGCGCTGTCCATGATGTCGGAGTCCCCTTCGAAGGCCGCACCGCCAACGGCACCCTGGCGGGTGGCGGAGTGCTGTTGCACCTCTCCAAACCCCGTTGGTTCGTCGGGGCCGCCCTGGGAGGCGATGCTCTGACGACCGACCAACCGTTCGGCATCAGCACCTCCAACGCTATCGGCGCCCGCTACAGCGAGGTCTCGGTCGGTGGCCGTGCTTTCCACGTGGCCACCCATGTCGGTGGCCGGATACGGCTGTCCGACCTTCAGGTCCTCGAGCCCAGTGCCCTGCTCACCCTGACCAGCCTCTCGCTGGGTGGTGCCACTGTCTTCGATGGGTTCACCAACCGCTTCTGGACCGTGCCCGCCTCCAGCAGCACCGTCGGCACCGCCGACATCGGCGTCACCTGGAGGGCCCCCCTTCCACAGGGAAGACATCTGCTCACGCCCTCCCTGCGCCTGAGCTGGCTGGGGGCAGGCTTCCTCGGCCAGGTCCCACCTAATGGGGTCACGGACGGAACCGCCCAGACCACCACGCTGCCCGCGGGCCCCATCAGCCAGAGGGGTGGACTGGGGCTGCAGGCGGGCCTGGCCTACACCCTGATGGACAACACCACCTTCTTCATCCGAGGCGGCGCCGGGTTCTATGGCGCCGGCACCGCCTGGGACGTCGGGGGCGGAGTGCAGCTGCGCTGGGGGGGAGCACCCCGGGTGTCCGCAGGCAGGGCCGGTGGATCAGAGCCATCCGCGGCCGATCTCTGAACGCTCCCAACGGACCTGGTACGGCGGCTGGAAGGCCCTCAGGCCCCTCCCCCCATCAGCCCATAGGACGAGGTCCCTTCCGCCGCGACGCCCTCGACACCGCGGAAATCGTTGGTGTCCTTCAGCAGCCCTGCGACGATGCCGGCATCGAACGAGTAGCGGCCCGGGCCGATCAGCAGCAGGGCCAGGCTGCCGCCCAGATAGAGCACCACCAGCTCCAGCACGTAGATGTTGAAACCACTGGTGAGGATGTGGTGGTACGCGGCCACGGCCATCGTGCCGGTGAGCGCCAGGGCCCCCAGGGGGGACAGCAGACCGAGAATCAGCAGCCAGCTGCCGAAGATTTCCGAATAGCCCGCCACGTGGGCAAGGACCAGGGGGAACGGCAGGTGCAGGGGGACCACATAGTTGGTGGCGAATGCCTGCGGGTCGGCCAGCTTGTCCTGGCCGTGGTGAATCATCATCGTCCCGATCGCCAGACGAAGGATCAGCAGACCGAGGTTGGCCAGGCGCCCCTCCCGCAGGACGTAGGCCTTCAGGGCCTGGCGAACCGTGGCGGCGATGGGGGTGGCGGGGGCCGGATCCGCACGCTCATCCATGGTGCTGGGGACGAGGGCGGCGGCCGTCGGACGGTTGAGGGCCAGCACCCACAGGGCGATGAAGCCGGTGAAGAAGCCCGCGAAGAGCTCGAGCAGGAGTGTGGTGGTCATGGCACCGGGAGATTTATGAAGATTCTGGCGATTCAGGTAAAGGAACGTGAAGCGCCCTCCAGGCCCAGCCCCAGGTCCAGGCTGAGCTGACCCTCGGCCACCGGCGGCTGCCGGCGACGGCGGCCGCCGCTGCTCCGCCTGCCGGAGGGGGGTAGGCCCGAGCGGCGCGAGCCGTGCCGTTCCTGGATCGCATCGGCGGCGGCGGCGAAGCCGGGCTGGCGGCGCAGGCCCCAGAGCCGTTCGCGGGCCTCCCTGGCGGCGGCGGCCACCTCCACGATCGGGGCCGGGTAGTCGTGGCCGATGCGGCAGCCGCTGGCGGCCTGGGTGGCCGGATCCATCCGCCAAGGCTCGTGGCGCCAGATCGCCGGCACCCCGGCCAGTTCCGGCAGCCAGCGCCCCAGAAACTCCCCCTCGGGGTCGTGGTCGCGGCCCTGCTTGATCGGGTTGTAGATCCGGATCGTGTTGATGCCCGTGGTGCCGCTCTGCATCTGGCACTGGCTCCAGTGGATGCCGGGTTCGTAGTCGACGAACTGGCGGGCCAGGTGCAGGCCGCTGTCGCGCCAGTCGATCCAGAGGTGATGGCTGGCGAACGACAGCAGCATCGCCCGCATGCGGAAGTTGATCCAGCCGCTGGCCCGCAGGGCGCGCATGCAGGCATCCACGAACGGCACCCCGGTGCGCCCCTCGCTCCAGGCCGCCAGCCGCCCGGGGTCGGTGACGCGCAGGTGGCGGGTGGCGGGGTGGAGCTCGAGGTTCTCGATCGAGGGCTCGCTCTCCAGTTTCTGGATGAAGTGGCAGTGCCAGTGGAGGCGCGACAGGAAGGCGTCCAGGCCCCGGGGCCAGCCCATGGCGACCTCGGCAGGCACCGTCGCCAGGGCCGCCCGCCGGGCCCGGGTGGCCTGGGTCACCTCCCCCATCGACAGGGTGCCCCAGGCCAGGTGGGGCGAGAGACGCGAGCAGCCCTCGAAGGCCGTCAGGGGACTGGAGAGCCGGCGGTGGTAGCTCCGGCCCCGCTGGTGCAGGAAGCTCTCCAGCAGCTCCAGGCCGGCCCGCCGCCCCCCCCGCTGCCGCGCCGGGCAGGGGTCCGCCGCCAGGCCCAGATCGGCGGCGGTGGGCGGTTCACGGGGGGCGATCCCCTCCAGGGGGGGCAGGGCGACCGGAGCCTCCAGCAGGGGCTCGGCCATGCGTTGCTCCCAGTCCCGGGCCCAGCCGCGGCGATCGCGGCGTCCCCGGGTCACCCCGAAGCTGGCGACTTCCCGCCAGGGGATCCCCCGTTCGCGGGCCCAGGCGGCCACCCGCCGGTCCCGGGCATAGGTCCAGAGGTTGCCGGTCTCCTGGTGGCTCCAGAGCCCAGCGACGCCATGGCGACGGTGGGCGGCCTCCAGCACGGCCACCACCTCACCGACGCGCACCACCAGGGGCTGGCCAAGGCTTGCCAGCCCCTGTTGGAGCTCCTGGAGCGCCTCCCGGCAGAAGCCCCACTGCCGGGCCGAGCTGTCCGGTTGCCGCCACAGCTCCGGCTCGACCACGTAGAGGGGCAGCACCGGTCCGCGCCGGGCCGCCTCCACCAGGGGGCGGTGGTCGGCGAGGCGCAGATCGCGCTTGAACCAGACCACCTGAAGCGCCATCACCGCAGCCCAGGACTCCGCATCAGCGTTTCGGCAGGTCGCTGGGCCGCAGCACCACCACCACCACGCCCACGACCACCATCACGATCAGCACCGCCGCCCCGGCCAGGGGCAGCACCGTTTCCGTCTCCATCCGCCCGCCCGCCGACTGCCTCCCCATCCTGGTGGGGCCACCGGGGCAGCGCGGGCAAAAAAAAGGACGGGTCAGCCAGACCCGCCCCGAAGAACGTCTTAAGAAATGTAAAGGTTTTGCCATGTCGGTCGCGAGCGGGCCGCCAGCCGCTTCCTCCGGGCCTTTCCGTCGCGGTCCGCGGTTGCCCGGAAGCCGCGCCACAATCTTCATGTTCCGTTACATCAGCCATGACGGTCGGCGAGCTTTACCTCGAATCCCTGTCCACTGGCGTCATCACCCCCGCCGAACTGTCCTGGCTCACCCATGGCCAGGACCGATTCTCCCGGCTGGAGGAGGCCACGGCCCTGCGGCTGGGTCGCCTGCTTGACCAGGGGGACATCCAGCTCGGCTGTCGCCTGGCCCCCACGGCCGACCCCTCCGAAGCCATCGCCTCGCCGGCCCCGGCCGCCGGGGTGCTGGAGGAGTGGATCGAGCCCCTGGGTCGCCGACGGCATCGTTGACGACAGTCACAACGCTTCACGATCGTTTACACTCCCTTCAAGTTTCGCAACGAACCCACCCATGTCTGACTCCACCACCCGCTTCGGCTTCGTCGCCTTCGCTGAAACCTGGAACGGCCGCCTGGCCATGCTCGGTTTCGTGATCGGCCTCGGCACCGAAATCCTCACCGGCCAGGGCATCCTTGCCCAGATCGGCCTCGGCTGAGTCCGGCTCCTGCCTTCGTCCACATCGGCCCGGGTGGTTCTGCCATCCGGGCTTTGATGTCTGCGGCGTTCCCCCCGCTTCCCCATGGCGCACGCTCTCGTCTTCGTACTGGCTCCCGAGGGAGACCTTCCCGGTGACGGCGCCGCCTGGGAGGACCTCCTGGCGGCCCAGCGTCTCGGCATCCGCAGCGGCATTGCCCTGCGCATGTTCCGGGTGCCCGCCGAGACGTCCGTCAACCTGGACGACCTGGTGAGCGCCGGCCAGGCCAACGTCAGTGGCGCCGACCCCTTCGTGCCCCTGCGCCCCTCCCCCTGCCCCGAGGACCCGTCGGTCCCGCCCGCAGATCCGGCTCCGGCGCGGCGGCTGATCTGCGATGCGGTGGTGCCCCATCTCGAGCCCCGCGCCCTCTGGCTGGGCGCCTATGAGCTCAGCGGCCCGGAGCGGCCGCCGAGCGGAGGCCATCCGGCCGAGGCCTTGGCGATCGCCTTGGTCCGCTGTCTCGATCAGTTTTCCCTGAAGGAAGCGGACAACGAGACCTGCTGGTTCTACCCCACGGAGAACGGCGACTATCTCTGCTGGGAAAACCAGCGCGCCCTCGAGCTCCCCCCCGGCTACCCCGCCGATGCCTGCCTGCAGGAGGGGCCGGTCCCCTATCAGCGCAGCGACCTGCAGCTGCTCTGGTCCCTGATGGCCGACGACCAGGCTCTGACCTGTGTCGGACTCACCTATCAGAAGCGCCGCATCGAATGGCCGGTGGCCGCCAGTGATCCGGAACCCTTCGCCACCTGGACCGCGTTCCAGGTGGATGCCATGGCCGATGACACCTACCGGGAGATGGCGAACATCACCGTCTTCCCGGCCTGAGCGGCGGCCTCAGCCGGCCTGTTCGTAGAGCTTCTCCAGCCGCTCGCGGCTGAGGTCGACGTAGAGCACCTCCTCTCCCTGGGCGGGTGCTTCCGGGTGCCGCTGCCGTGGTGAGGGGGTGGAGGCGGCGCTGCGCAGGTTCTGGGTCATCAGGGCGAAGGCCCCGCCGGCGATCACTGCGAAGCTCACCATGTAAACGATGGGAAACAGGGCATCCAGCATGGGTCGCTCGCTTTTTCCCACCATAATGTAACGATCTGTTAACCGTGGCTGCCGCGGAGGCGCCGCAAGCCCATGTCCTCAGCGGAAGGACTCCCCTCCGCGCACCGGTTCAGGGGTTCAGCCACTCCTCCTGCCAGCCGTTGTCGGCGCGCCAGCGGCGGCGCCGGTGCGGGTGACCGCTCAGCTCCAGCAGCTCCACCCGCTGCAGCCGTACCCGCAGCAGCTCGAAGTGCTCCGGCCGCGTGGCCTCCTCCCCCAGTTCCCGGGGGAACGGCCCCTCGCTCTGGAGGGGTTCCCCCGGCGCCGGCCAGCCCCACAGGGCCCGGCCCCGGGGGGTGAGGGCCTGCCAGTGGAAGGTCAGGGCCCGTTGCTCCTCGTCGCCAGCGAGCGGCAGCCGGTGGCCCCTGAGCCGGAACTGGCTGCGCGCCCTGGGCAGCAGCCAGCAGAGCTCCAGGGGGGCTGTCCCGGTGAGTTCACCGCTCTTGGCGCTGCGGCGGTCGGTGAGCAGGTCGAGGCAGGCGGCCCCGGCCCAGCAGCGGAACACCAGGGTGCGCACCCGCGGGGTGCCGTCCGCCGCCACGGACGCCAGCTGCAACCAGCGGGCCTGGGGGGAGCGGCCCTGCCGCTCCAGGGCGCCGCGCACCAGGGCCCGCCAGGGGGGCAGCGGTTCCCCAGGGGTCGGCGACGGGAGGGATTCCGGCATCGGCAGGATCTAAGGGGTCGGTTTTTCGGCCACCACGGCGAAGAAGGGATCCCCCTGCCCCCCCAGCCAGCCCATGGGTCCCTCGGCCCGGGTCGGCTCGGCGATCAGCTGCGGCGCCGGCCAGCCCTGGGCCTGCAGCACCCGGCTCACATAGGCCAGATGGTCCCGATCGCTGCCGTCGGTCCAGACCTGGGGAGCCTTCTGGAAGAACATCCGGTTCGAGAAGGCCACGATCACCTGGCCGCCGGGGCGGACCACCCGCAGCAGTTCGGCCGCCACCGGCTCGGGGCGCTGCAGGTACTGCCAGCCCGCCACCATCAGCACCGCATCCACGCTGGCGTCCGCCAGGGGCAGGCGCTGGTCCTGGTTGAGGTTCTGCAGCCAGTGGCGGTCGAGGCGGGGATTGGCGGCCAGTTCGGCCGCGTTGAGGCCATGGCCGATCACCTCTTCATAGGTGATGTCCTCCGGCAGGTGACTCACCCAGCTGCTCATCAGATCCAGCACCACCGCGCAGGGGGGGATCCGCTCCCGGTAGAGCGCCGTCAGCCGGCGGCGGAAGGCAGCGTCGAGGTGCTGCACGAAGCGGGGTTCGGCATAGAACAGGGTGTCATCGGAGCTGTCCAGCTTGCGCCGCTCCGCCTCGTTCAGCACCAACACCGCCATGGTTCCCGGGAGCCCGTTCTGCCGCCATGGTGGCGAGCCACGGCACCGGAGTGAGAGCGCCGGCCAGACTCCGTCGGTGATGGGGGGTCCCCTGCCCCCACGATCCGCCGTGCCCGTGGCGGTTGCTCCTGCCATGACCTCCGCCGTCCCGTCGTCCTTCCTGGTGCTGGCCGCCGATGACCCCGGGCGGCTGGCCGCCTTCTACGGCGCCCTGCTGGAGACGGAGCCCCTGCGGGGATTCAGCTCCAGCCACTGGCGTCTGCTGGGGCCGGGGGATGGCCGGCTGGAGATCTACGCCCCCTCCCGGCGGCGTCCCCGCCCCCGCGGAGAGGGCCGGCTGGCCCTCTGTTTCTCCCGCCCGGCGGCTGAGGCTCCCCCCCTGCAGGTGCTCCACGACTGGATCGCCGTGGTGCTGGCCCTGGGGGCGGTGCCGGTGGAGCCGCCGCGTCAGGAACCCTTCGGGGCCGAGGCCTGGCTGGCCGATCCGGAGGGCAACCGCCTGCTGCTGCTGGTCAGCGGCGGCTGAGCTGGAGCTGGCTGGCGTAGGGCCCACGGCCGTCGAGGCAGGCGGTGCCGCAGTGGGCGCCGAGGCTGATCGCCTGCCGCAGGTCCCAGCCGGCGGCCAGGGCCGTGGTGACCCCGGCGGCGAAGCTGTCGCCGGCGCCGTAGGCATCCCGCACCGGCCCCGGGCGATCCACGGCGGCATAGCGGCCGCCGGGAACCAGCATCCCGCCCCGCTCGGCCTCGGTGCCGATGTAGAGCGAGGGGGCCGGCTCCAGATCCCCCGGCCGGTAGGCCTCGCCGGGGTCGGTGGCACTGCCGATCAGGGCGTCGAGGGTCACACCCGCCTCCTGCAGGGTCGGCAGCCGGACCCTCGGGGTGGCGGCCAGCACCCGGGCCCGCCGCGCCAGCTTCAGGCCGACGGCATCGGTGGCGGTGACGAACACCCCGTCGGTCTGAGCCAGCCGCTGCCACGGCAGCCCATCGGCGGCGGTGGGCATCAGCCGCTCGCCGATCACCGTGATCGTGCGCTCGCCGCCGGCGTCGATGAAGGTGATCCCCCGCCGTGTCGCGCCCTCCCGCCAGGCGATGTGCAGCTCCAGCCCCAGGGCCTCGAGCTCCTCGGCCGCCCGGCGCCCGAGGGCGTCGTCACCCAGGGCGGTGAAGAAGGGAACCTGCTCTCCCGTGAGACGGGCCATCTGCACGGCCACGACGGCACCGCCACCGGCGGGACGTTCACAGAAATCCTCGGCATGGAGGATCTCGCCGGCCGCCGGCAGATGGTCCACGCCGATGAAGCTCACCATCTCCACATGGCCCACCACCGCCAGGGCCAGCGGGGGCAGGGCCGGCAGCGCCGCCAGGGGCAGGGGGACGAGGGGCCCCATTCAGCTGGAGGCGGAGGTGTAGAAGCGCAGGGCGAACTGCCAGAAGCGCCGGCTCACCAGCACCGAAGCGATGGCCACCGCGCCGCCGGCCAGCAGCCAGGGACCGGAGGCCCGCCCCAGGATCGCCTCGGCCGGCACCGTGGTGAGGAAGGCCACCGGCACGATGAAGGTGAAGAAGGCCCGCAGGCCCGCCGGGAAGGCGCTCACCGGAAAGCGGCCCGCCACCAGCACGCTGCGCAGCACCTCGGTGGCATTCCAGATCTTCACGAACCAGATGCTGCTGGCCGCCAGCACGAACCAGAGGCTGTACAGGATCATCAGGCTGGCCACCAGCATCAGGGCCGCGCCCAGCAGGGTGAGGGGAGCCGGGGTGGCGCCGGCCTTCCAGGCGGCGTAGCCGATCAGGGCAGCCCCCAGGGCGATGCCGGGCAGCCCCCAGGGGGAGAAGGTGCGGGCAGAGAGCCAGAACTGGCTGTCGATCGGCTTGAGCAGGACGAAATCCAGGCTGCCGGTGCGGACGTGGGCCACGATCGTGCTGAGATTCGGCTGCAGCAGGGTGCTGGTGATCCCCTCCAGCAGGGTGTAGACCCCCAGCACCACCAGGGCCCCCTCCCAGCTCCAGCCCCCCAGGGACTGGCCGCGCCCGTAGAACAGCGACAGCACGAAGATGCTGCCCACCAGATTGCCGGCCGTGGCCACAAGCTCGATCAGGAAATTGGCCTGGTACTCCAGTTCGGCCGTCAGCGAGGCGATCCAGAACACCCGCAGGGTGGTGAGATAGCGGCCCATCACGCCCCCATGGCCGAATAGTGGCGCAGGCCCCGCCGCCACAGCAGCAGGTTGATCGGCAGCAGCAGGGCGGCCCAGGCGGCCATGGCCGCAAAGCTCTGGAGCACCGGCACGGGCTCACCGGCCAGGATCCTCGCAGGCACATCCACCATGTAGGGAAAGGGCGTCCAGAAGGCGAAGGTCCGCACACCCTCGGGATAGAGGGCCAGGGGCGCCACCAGGCCGGACAGATACAGGTAGGGCAGATAGAGGAGGCGCTCCAGGGCGCTGGCCTTCTCACTCCAGAAGCACACCATCGTCAGCGTGAACTGCATCAGGAAGCGCAGGGCGAAGGCCGCCAGGGTGGCCAGCAACGTCAGCAGCAGCGAGGGCAGCGAGGGCCACCAGAAGGCGGCGGGATAGAGGAGGAAGAACAGCCCCACCAGCAGCGCCACGAAGGGGAGTCGGGTGGCCTGCTCCGAGAGGTGGGCGGCCACGTAGCGCCACACCGGGGGCAGGGGCTGGAGCAGATAAGGGGACAGGCGGCCGTTGAGGTTGTCCTCCTCGAAGGTGTACATCACCCAGACGATCGTGAACTGACGCACCACGAACGCCGACAGGAAGTAGCGGGCCAGCTGCAGGGAGCTCATCCCCAGCCCGCCGCCGGCATCGACGGCGCTCCACAGGCCCAGCATGATGAAGGGCAGCACCCCCGAGAGCGCCCACAGCACGATCTCGGCCCGGTACTCGAGCATGTAGGCGTACTGGCTGGAGAGCAGCACGGCGGCAAGGCGGCGGGCGTGGGCCAGCCGCAGGCCCAGGGGGCGGCGCGGGCCAGGAACCTCCCTCATGCCAGGGCCCCCTGGTGGAACAGTCGGCCGATGATGTCCTCGATCGGTGGGTCGGACACCGACAGGTCGACCACGGCCAGATCGGCCAGCAGCCGTCCCACCTGCTCGGTGAGCCGCTCCCGCGGGATCAGCAGCCGCACCTCCCGGCCCTCGATGGCCTCCACCTCTCCGTAGCTGGCGAAGGCCTCGGCCCCCATGGGCGCATGCAGCTCCAGCCGCACCTCCCGGCAGGGCGCCAGCCGCTGGGTGAGGGTCTCGAGACTGCCGTCGTAGAAGAGGCGACCCTCGTGGATCAGCAGCACCCTGGGGCACAGGGCGGTGATGTCGGCCATGTAATGGCTGGTGAGCAGCACGGTGGCGCCGAAGCGGCGGTTGTAGTCGGCCAGAAAGGAGCGCACCCGGGCCTGGGCGTTCACATCCAGCCCCAGGGTGGGTTCGTCCAGGAACAGCACCGAAGGGCGGTGCAGCAGGGCCGCCAGCAGTTCCGCCTTCATCCGCTGGCCGAGGGAGAGCTTGCGCACCGGCCGGCGCAGTTCGTCCCCCAGTTCGAGCATCTCCGCCAGCTCGGTGATGCGGCGGCGGCTTTCCGCCGGCGGAATGCCGTAGACGGCGGCATTGACCCGCAGGGAATCGAGGGGGGGCAGATCCCAGATCAGCTGCTGCTTCTGGCCCATCACCAGGGTAATCTGACCCAGAAACGCCGCCTCGCGGCGGTGGGGCTGGCAGCCGGCCACCTCCACCGTGCCGGCGGTGGGGTGGATCAGCCCCGTGAGCATCTTGAGGGTGGTGGTCTTGCCGGCGCCGTTGGCCCCCAGGAAGCCGACGAACTCGCCCGGCTCGATGGCGAAACTGACGTCCTGCACGGCCGCGATCAGGCGCTCGCGGCGATTCAGGAAGTGACGCAGGGTGCCGGCCAGTCCGGGTTGCTTGTCGGCCACCCGGTAGGTCTTGCCGAGGCCCTGCGCGCGGACGATGGCCAGGCGGTCGGGGGCCATGCGGAGGGGGCGGGCAGGGCTCACCCTATCGAGGGCCCCGCCTCCTCCGGAGGATGGCGTCAGGCGGCCTCCGGGCACCAGCCGGAGCTCCGCTGCCGCGGCTCGAGCCAGCTTGGACAGCGCTGGGTGAGATGGTCGCCGTGGCAGATCAGGGCCTGATGCCACTGGCAGCTCAGCAGGGGGACGTCGTCGGCGCCGGCGTGGTGACGGAACCACTGGCAGGTGAGGCAGACCTGCCGGCTGCGGCTGGGGAGCAGGTGCTCGGGCCCCAGATAGGGCCAGGCGTCGCGGTGAGGAGCAGGCTGCGGTGCGGGATCTGGAGCGGGGGCTGGGCAGGAGGCCATGGCCGCGGGAAAAGTACATCCGTACTAGCAGGAATCGGTCCTGGCGGCCAGCGCCGGCGCGGGGGTGCGATTGTGCAGGGGCTGCGGCGCTGGGCGCCGCCGTGGCGCCGCAGTTCTCCCGCGCCGGCGCCGCCGTTCCGCTGCTGTTTCCTCCCCGGCGACGTCGCCACGGCCAGCGCACCGATCCGGGCCACCGATCCCGGCGGGGAGTGCCGCCACGGAACCCCGCCCGGGGGGCGACAATCGACCGCTGGGGCCGCCCCGTTCGCCACGCCTCCTCCATGCTGATCCGGCTCGGTTGCGAACTGACCCTCTCCTGCTGGGCGCCGACGCCGGTGCTGGCCCTGGTCCATCCCCATGGCAGCCGCCTGGACGACCGCCGCGGTCCCGAGCGGCTGCGGCTGAGCCCCGACCGGATCGCCGAGGTGCTCACCGATGCCGACGGCAACCGGGCCTGCCGCTTCGTGGCCTCCACCGGCAGCACCACCCTGGGATTCGAAGTGGTGGTGGCCGACCCCGGCCTGCCCGATCCGGTGGCGCCGGAGGTGGGGGAGTGCCCGGTGGGGGCCCTGCCGATCGTGACCTACCCCTACCTCAACCCCAGCCGTTACTGCGACACCGATCGCCTCGCCCAGGTCGCCTGGGGGCGCTTCGGTGGGGTCCGGCCCGGCTGGTCGCGGGTGCAGGCCATCTGCGACTGGGTGCACGAGCAGCTCCGCTTCGACTACGGCGCCGCCCGCAGCGACAAGACCGCCCACGACGCCCTGCGGGAGGGGCGCGGCGTCTGCCGCGATTTCGCCCATCTGGCCATCAGCCTCTGCCGCTGCCTCAACATTCCCGCCCGCTACTGCACCGGCTACCTGGGTTACACGGGCACCGCGCCCCTGCCCGAACCGGTGGACTACTCGGCCTGGTTCGAGGCGTTCCTCGAGGATCGCTGGCATGTCTTCGACCCCCGCCACAACCGGCCCCGCATCGGGCGGGTGCTGATCGCCCGGGGTCGGGATGCGGCGGATGTGCCCTTCCTGCGCTCCTTCGGCGACCACCAGCTCACGGGCTTCCGCGTCATCACCGAGGAGCTGGCCGATCCCGGGCCGCCCCGCCCCTGACCGCGGCGGCGCCGATCCGGCGGGGTCCGGTCGGCGGCCAAGTGTGGAGAATTCATGCGCTGGGCCAGCCTGGTGGGCTTCGGGGGCAGAATCCCCTGAGCTCAGGCGCCATCGAGCCCGTCGAACGGTTCCTGATCGCAACCCCTGACAACAGCCGGCCGGGGTCGCCTTCTGCCCCCGCAGCCCCTGGGGCCCGTCGATGGGGTCAGGGTTGGTGTCCCTGTTCAGCCTGACCACTTCAGCCTTGGGGTTGGCTCCCTGACTCCCGCGGATGAACCAATGGGTTTACGGATCGATGAAGCCACGTTTCTGGAGCGAGCCCGGTCCCGATTCGGCGGGAAATATGATTATTCACAGATCAACTACAAGAGCTACCGCAGCCCCGTCAAGATTCGTTGCCTGGAGCATCCTGTCCGGGAGATTGTGATCACACCGGAACGCCATCTCCAGACCACAGGCGGTTGCAAGTACTGCCTCAGAAACTATCGGAACCAGACCCTCGAGCGGGTCCTGAGGTTGGACTGCGAGCCCACCGAGCGCCCCGCGCCCCTGCGGGGATCTCCTGTGGCGGCCCCGAAAAGTAAAGCTGTGTGAGGGATCCGGCCGCTCGCCCAAGGCCACTTTTGTTCACGGTTATCTTTCCGGGTCATTCACTCTGAATCCCTCCATGGCCCTTCCTCTGCTCGCCGCCCGACCCTCGAGCCTCAATGCCAGGGTGCCGAGTTTCGCGATCGCCAGTGAGGAATCCCCCCGCCAGGCCGTCGCCACCCTGGAGACCCGCAAGGCCTCGGGAGACCGCCTCAGCCTCGATGTCCAGATCGAGCAGGCCTATCGCCAGATCTTCTTTCACGCCTTCAAGGTGGATCGTGAAGTGGTGCTGGAATCCCAGTTGCGCAGCGGACAGATCACCATGAGGGATTTCATCCGTGGTCTGCTGCTGTCCCGGCGATTCCGTGAAGGTTTCTATGAATGCAACAGCAACTATCGTCTGGTTGAACAGCTGGTGGGCAGGGTGCTGGGGCGGCCCGTGTATGGCGACCAGGAACGGATCCGCTACTCGATCCTGATCGCCGAGCACGGGCTCGTGGCCCTGGTCGATGCCCTGCTCGATTCGCCCGAGTATCTCGAGGCCTTCGGTTACGACACCGTTCCCTACCAGCGCTCGCGGGTGCTGCCCGGGCGGGCCCTGGGGGAGCGGCCCTTCAACCAGCAGGCACCCCGCTACGACGGCCGTTGGCGTGACGTCATCGCCAGCAGGGCTCCCCGCGGCTCCAGCCCCTGGTCCCCCGGCACGCCCCGCCCCGCCTGGCTCGGGGAGCAGCCCTCGCCCCTGGCCCGCCAGATCTGGCAGGGACTGGTCACCGCCGGTGGCTTCGCCATCACCGGGCTGGTGCTCTGGACGGCGGCCGCCATGCTCAGCACCGGGGCGCCCTGAGCGTCGCCCTCCGGGAGGGATCACCGGAGCGTTCCTTTCCGCAGCGCGGCGAGTTGGATGGATGTCTTGCTTGCTGTGCTGACGGACACAAAATCGTGCTTCCCTTGGTGTCAGACGGTGGCGGCACCCTCGCCGCCACCGCCATGCATTAGGATTTGTAAAGATTTCTTGACCTTCCGGAGGTGCCTGTCATGTTCACGCTCGAAAAAGCGACCCAGATCTTTCCGGACACCCTTTCGGCTGACGTGGTGCCGGCCCTCACCGCCCGCTTCAGCCTCCTGAGCGCCGAGGACCAGCTGGCCCTGATCTGGTTCGCCTACCTCGAGATGGGCAAGACCATCACCATCGCCGCCCCCGGCGCGGCCCGCATGCAGTTCGCCGAGCCGGTGCTCAACCGGATCAAGGCGATGAGCTTCGCCGAACAGAGCCAGGTGATGGTCGACCTGGCCAACCGCTCGGACACCGAGATCTGCCGCACCTACGCCATCTGGTCGGTCAACATCAAGCTCGGCTTCTGGTACCGCCTGGGTGAGTGGATGGAGGAGGGCATCGTCGCCCCCATCCCCGAGGGCTACCAGCTCTCCGCCAACGCCGCTGCGGTTCTGTCCTCCCTCAAGGGCATCGACGCAGGGCAGCAGATCACCGTGCTGCGCAACTTCGTCGTCGACATGGGCTTCGACCCCAGCAAGGTGGATGGCAGCGAGCGCATCGCCGAGCCGATCGTGCTGCCGACGGCGCCCGAGCAGCGCACCAAGGTCTCGATCGCCGGCGTCGACAACGCCACGATCCTCTCCTACATGGATCTGCTCAATGCCAACGACTTCGACCAGCTGATCCAGCTGTTCCTCCCCGATGGCGCCCTGCAGCCCCCCTTCCAGCGGCCCATCGTCGGTACTGACGCGATCCTGCGCTTCTTCCGCGAGGACTGCCAGAACCTCAAGCTGCTGCCCGAAACCGGCGTGAGCGAGCCCTCCGATGGCGGGTTCACCCAGATCAAGGTGACCGGAAAGGTGCAGACCCCCTGGTTCGGGGCTGGCGTCGGCATGAACGTGGCCTGGCGTTTCCTGCTCGATCCCGAGAACAAGATCTATTTCGTGGCGATCGACCTGCTGGCCTCCCCCGCCGAACTGCTCAAGTTCGCCCGCTGAGCCGTTCGTCCACTGCCCCCGCGCCGGCGGGTCCCATGACCGGGGAGGCGATGGCCTCTCCGGTCGCTCGTCCATGGGGGGGCACCGGTCTGCTGCTCGGCACCGGCATCTTCGCGGCCTGGCTGGCCACCCTGGTGCTGGCCCTGCTGGCCGATCCCTCGGGCTGGACGCCGGTGACGCTTGCGCTGGTCGTTGCCCTGCGCACGTACCTGCAGACGGGCCTGTTCATCCTCGGCCACGATGCGATGCACCGCACCCTGGTGCCCGGCCGTTCCCGGCTCAATGATGGACTGGGACGGCTGGCCCTGCTCCTCTACGCCGGTCTTCCCTATGGCCGCTGCCGCCGTCACCATCTGCGCCATCACCGGGTCCCCGGCAGCCGCCGCGACCCCGATTTCCGGCGGGCCAGCGGGGATGGGGCCCTGCGCTGGTACGCACGGTTCATGGGCAACTATCTGTCCCTTGGGCAGCTGGTGCTGCTGCTGGCCAGCTGGCTGGCCGTGGGCGGAGGCCTGATGCTGCTGGAACCCGGACGGGCTCTGGCGGTCCCCACCTTCTGGGTGCTGCCGCTGGTTCTCAGTTCGTTCCAGCTGTTTCTGTTCGGCACCTATCTTCCCCACCGCGGTGAGGGATGCACGGCGTCCGGGCGCCATGCCGTCCGGACGTTGGGGTATCCCCACCTGCTCTCGCTGCTCGCCTGTTATCACTTCGGGTACCACCGGGAGCACCACGCCCAGCCGACGGTGCCCTGGTTCCGACTGCCGGAGTTGCGGCAGCGGCTGTCCGATCGTCACCTCCCAGGTCACGGCCACGGTGATCACCAGGATGATGACCAGGGAGGCGGGCCTGGTCTCGGCCCCGGGGACGGCTCGCGAACGCTCCGGCCCGGGCGTTAAGGTCCGAATTCAGCTGTTGAGACCCATGGTGAGTGCGGTGCTGGAGTGGACGGATCAGGAGCAGCAGGTGGCACGCCGCGCCTTCGACAAGGCCCACTCCAGAGCCGCCATCGGCATCATCCGGGCCGTCCAGGCCCATGCCGACCGCATGGATTCCGTGGAGGACTGCTGGAAACTGCATGACTTCCTCAGTATTCAGCGCCATGAGATCGAAGGACGTTTTGATTTCCGCCTCCCTGGCCTGCTGTTCGTCTTTGCCAGCCTGGTGAAGGATGGCCTGCTGCAGGTCGAGGAACTGGAAGGACTCGAGCGGGACAAGCTCAACAAGATCGCGGCGATGTCCCGCATGTGAGGGGAGCGCTGCAGATCTGCTGCACCCCACGGGCGGGAGGCCAGTCACCGTCGCCCTGGTGCCGGTGCAAGCCTTTCCAGGTGGTTCTCCCGAACCGGGCCCCCCGGGGTCGGGGGCCGCGGGGGCTGTAGGGTAAGGAAGATTCCAAGATTTCTCTCCAGCAAGCTCATCACTTTCGAAAAGGGCTGTCGAAGGATCGGTTCATAGTTTTTTTTCAGGTTCATGACCATTTACATCGGAAATCTTTCCTTCGACGCCGAAGTGGAAGACGTGAAGAATCTTTTCGCACAGTACGGCGAACTTCGCCAGTGCACCCTGCCCCTTGATCGCGACACGGGTCGCAAGCGCGGTTTCGCGTTCGTCGAGATGACCAACGACGCCGACGAGACCAAGGCCATCGATGATCTCCAGGATGTCGAGTGGATGGGCCGCAGCATCCGGGTGAACAAGGCCGAGCCTCGCACCGGCGGCGGCGGTGGCGGTGGTCGCTCCGGTGGTGGCGGCGGTTACGGCGGTGGTGGCGGCGGCTATGGCGGCGGCGGTGGCCGCAGCCGCTACTGAGTCATCCCCGGCTGATCGGCCCCTTGCGGGGGGCCATTCCTTGCACCGCTCCCGGTTCTCCGGGGGCGGTTTTCTGTTTTCCGGGGTGGTTCCTGGCCCGTTCGTTCCCCCGCCCGCCGCCGCCGCCCCGTGTGGGGAGTCCGGCACGGATCGAAAGACACTCTGCTGCTGGGGCCGCTTGGGGTGGTCGGGGAGCAGATTGGGCCCATGAGTGATGCAAGCCCTCGCGGCCGTTACCGGGTCCGACCCGCTGACCAGAACGAGACCACCGTGCCCAGCGAGGTGACCGGCCCCACCTTCGACCACCGCGACGAGGCCGAGCGGTACGCCCAGAACCTGGTGCTCACCCACCAGGCGCCGGTGGTGGTCGAGAAGCTGGCGCCTGCCGGCTGCTGGCTTCAGCTCGGGATCATCGGCTGAGGCGGAACCCCCAGCGCCCCGAGCTCCTCGGCGGCCTGCAGACGGATCAGGTAGGCCAGGCTGGAGCCCACACCGGTGCCGCGGTAGCGACCGCTGACCGGCGCCGCCAGGTGATGATCGGGCGCGGCAGCCAGGATCACGTGGCCGTCGGCCACCGCCAGACCCAGGCTGGGGTCGAAGCCCCTCCACCCGCCTCCGGGCAGGTAGACCTCCGCCCAGGCGTGCAGTTCGTGCTCGCTCACCTCGGGGGGATGGTGCATGGAATAGCCGCTGACGAACCGGGCCGCCAGTCCCTGGCTGCGGCAGGCCGCCACGAAGAGCATGGCGGTGTCCCGGCAGGCTCCGGTGCGTGTGCGCAGGGTCTCGGCCGCATCGGTGGGTTCCCCTTCCAGCCGGCCGACATGGTGAAACCCGTGGTGGATCCCATCGGCGAGGGCGCTGAGGAAGGCGGTGGCCGACCGGTCGACACCGTCGGCGATGGCCTGGGCCCAGTCGCGCACGCTGGAGTCGGTCCGATCCTGCAGGCAGCCCGCCAGGGAGCAGGCCTCCGCCTCCGGGTAGGTCACCGGCAGCTGCTGGGCCCCACGGTGGGTCACGATCCAGTCGAAGGGGTTGCTGCGCAGGGTCTCCACCAGCATGTCCACCGTGATCGTGAGCTGGTCGCGCTCCTGCTGGAACCAGGCCACCATCGCGTCGGTGCCATCGGGCTCCAGCACCCGGCTCAGGCCCGCTGGAGCCTCCTCCAGCCGCAGGTGGTGCTCCAGGATCCTCTGGCTGCCGTCCTGCCGGGGGGTGAGCCGCAGGGCCATCGGCTCCAGAAAGACGGGCCGCTCGTAGGTGTAGCTGAGACGGTGGTGGATGCGGAAGAACATCGCTCAGCCCATGGCCTCGCGCAGGACGTCCTGGAGGTCGTCATCGATGACGTAGGCGTGCAGCGGCTCGGTGTCCAGGTCCTCGACGAGGGGGAAGAAGCGGACCGAAAACCAGGCCTCGAACAGTTCCAGGCTGCGGGGGTGGGGCCAGCGGCTGCGGTCGCGGCACCAGAGGTCGAGCTCGGCGGCGAAGATGTCCCCGTAGCTGTCGAGCAGGCGGTCCTGGGCCTCCAGCTCGCTGTCGTAGGTGGGGATCAGGTAGAGGCTGTGGTCCTCCCCCAGCCCTTCCATGTCCTCCCGGGTCCAGAAGGGCCGGGTCCAGTCCACCATCGGCTGCCGGGGGGCCACCGCGATCGCGCAGCGGTTGAGAACGGCCATCGATGGGTTGTCTGTGGCTGCTTCAACGCTAGCGAGGTCGGGCCTGGCGAGCAGCGACCATCGATCGGGCATCGATCCGGCCTCCGCCAGGTATCGATGGTTGCCAGTCCCGACCCCCCATGGCCACGATGTGTTCATCGCTACCCAGCCATCGGCGCCTGCCGCTGCCCGCCCGTCCCATGCCTCTCCGCCGGAACCGCCTTCGCCCCAGCGCCCACCCCACAGGCCGCCGAGCCCGGTGCCCGATCCCCGCGGGGGTCAACCCTGCGGCCGGCCTGATGGCCGCAGGGCTGCTGGCTGCGGCGCCGGCGAGCCTGGCCCAGCAGGATCCCGCCGCCACGGTGCTCTACAGGCTGGCGACCCAGTGCGCGCTGAAGGGCGCGGCCCCTGTGCCCTGCACCGTGGAGGCGGTGGACAGCGGCGGCGCCACCCTCTACCGCCATCGCATCGGCACCGGCGTCGAAACCGTCCGCATCACCTCGGAGCCGGTGACCATGGCGATCTGGGCCCATGACGCCCGCAGCTGGCGGCCCCTGCGGGGGGCCTCGGCCCGTTTCTCCACCAACACGGTCTGCTTCAACGGCCAGGACCTCTGCGTGGTCAACCCCAACTACCTCAACAGCGTCCGGCAGGATCGCGCCAACACCCGCCTCCAGGGCCGTGATCTGGTGATGGTGCATTTCGGCTCCGACGGCCGGGTGGACGCCAGCTGCTACGACGACGCCTGCGCCCTGTTGCTGAAATGAAGAACCTCAGCGGACTCGCCCTGTTGATGGCCGGAGTGATCGCCTCCCCGGTCGGGGCTGGCCTGGCCCGGGAGCTGTCCTCCCCCCACGGCGGTGAGTTGATCGCCCGCGGCGGCGGCGGTGGCGCCCGCGGCGGTGGTGGCGCCCGGATGGGCGGCGGTGGCGGCGCCAGGGTTGGGGGTGGCGGCGGCGGTGGCCTCGGTCGGGCCGGTGGTGGCGGATCCCTGGGCCGCAGCGGCTTCCAGGGATCCGGCGGGGCCGGCGGACTGAACCGGGGCGTCACCCGGCCCGCCGGAGGCTGGAGCAGCGGCGTCGCCGGCGGTGGCCTGGGCGGCCCCTCGTTGAATCGTCCTGCGGCCCGCCCCGGCGGCGTGGTCGGCAACCCGGGCCTCAACAGGCCCACCGGAACCGGAACCCTCAACCGCAATGTCAACCCCAACCTGAACCGCAACGTCAACGTCAACCGCAACATCAACCGCAGCGTCAACGTCAACCGCAACTGGAACCGCGCCGTCAACGTCAACGCCATCGGCGTGCGGCCCGGCTGGGCCCGTCCGGGCTGGGGCGTGGCCCGGCCCTGGAACCACGGCTGGTACGGCGGCTGGGCCACCCCGTCCTGGGGCTGGTGGGGGGCCAGCGCCGTCGCCTGGGGGGTGGGTGCCCTGGCGACGGCCGCGATCATCAACAGCGCGGTGGATGCGGCGGTGGCCAGCAACCAGACCGTGATCGTGGTGCCCAACACCCAGTACCAGCTGCTGTTCGGCACGGTCCAGCCGACCGGCACCAGCACGGTGGCCTTTGATGTCAGCGCCAACGGCAGCGTCTACCAGCTGTCGGCCGACTGTCAGTCGGGGCTGCTGAACGGCCAGGTGCCGGGCAATGCCCAGGAAGCGGAACTCCTCAATGCCGCCTGTCAGGTGGCCTTCGGGACCGCTTCCTGAGCCGGGGGCTCACCAGGGCAGGGGGGCCCGCTGGGCGCCGATGCTGCAGCCCATCTGCTGGCCCAGCAGGGCCCCGAGCGGCACGGCCCAGGTGCGGCCGTCCTGGCGGGAGGCGGCGTAGCCCAGGCCACCGCCGATGATGCCGCCCACCAGCCGGCCCACGTTGCAGCGCTGGGCCGTCTGGGCCTGGATGTAGTCGGGGGCCACCGGCAGGTTGGCCCGGTAGCGGTCGACGTCATAGTCGGCCCGGTAGCCGCCGCCGTAGCCGTCGCCGTAGGAGGAGGGGCTGGGCAGGGTCGGCACGGGGTAGGGAACGCGGCGGCTGTCGACCTGACGGGTGGCGCCGGACGGGCCCCAGGGACCGGCCCAGGCCTCCAGGGGAGCGGCGAGGAGGGCCAGGACGCCGGTGGTGCCCAGCAGGCCCGCGACGCGGCGGGATGCCTGGCGAAGGACGGTGTTCATGGTGTTCGCGTTGTGAGGAGCGACCCCTGAGGTGGGGCTGACATCAATCAAGCGAAGCGATGTGACCGATCCATGAACGGCTGGCGGCCGATATCGGACAGGATGCGACTCCGGCCCCAGCCAGGGCCTCTGCCCCTGCTGGCGGTGTCCAGTGCATCGCTTGCTGTACGACCCCTGGCCGGATCGCCACGCCGTTGCCAGCGTGACCGGGAGGGTGGGAGAACCCGATGAGCTGGAGTGAACTGGAACGCTTCGTCGATGAGGCCGAGACGGATGAGGTCATCCGCCGCGGGTTGCGCCATTGCCGCTCCGGCCCGGAGCTGATCCTGGCCGCCCGCCGGCTGGGTTACCACGTCACGCGGGTGGATCTGCAGCGGGCCTGGCAGCTGCACCGGCTGGGGAGGGAGCCCCGGCCCGTTCCGGCAGGGCAGCGGCCGGCTCCAGGAGGCTGATCTCGGCGTGCACGCACTCGGCCGTGGGCCGGAGCTGGAAGCCCAGCTTCCGGCAGACGTGCTGCATGCCCCGGTTCTCGTGCAGGATTTCGGCGCTGATCCGCTCCAGTCCCTCCTGGCGGCCGATCTCCAGCAGCAGACCCAGCAGGGCGGTGCCCAGCCCCTGCCGCTGCCACGGATCGGCGATCAGCATGGCGAACTCGGCCGCGTTCTCGTCGTGGATCCGGCTGAGCCGGCCCACCCCCAGCAGCTCGGCCGCCGCCCCGTGCTCCCCCGCCCGCTCCGCCACCAGGGCCATTTCCCGATCGTAATCGGTGAAGCAGATGCGGGTGAGCCGCTCGTGGGCGATCCGATGGCCCAGGGTCATCAGATGGAAGTAGCGGAAGTAGACGCTCTGCTCCGAGAGGGTGCGATGGAACGCCACCACCAGGGGTTCGTCCTCCGGCCGGATCGGCCGCAGGGTCACCGCTGAGCCGCCGGGCAGGCGCCAGTCGCGGACGTAGGCGCTGGGGTAGGGCCGGATCGCCGGCCGGGGGGTGAAGCAGCTGGCTCCGGAGGAGGCCTGCAGCAGCACGCGGGCGTCGAGGGCCACCAGGGCGCCGTCCCCGCCCCCCGGCGCCACCCGCAGCGGATTGATGTCGAGTTCGAGGATGGAGGGGTGCTCCAGCACCAGCCGGCTCAGGCGCACCAGCAGCCGTTCGAGCGCCGCCAGATCCACCGGCGGTCGTCCGCGCACCCCCTGCAGCGCCCCATAGATCCGGGTGCGCTCCATCAGCCGCCGGGCCAGGGTGGTGTTCAGCGGCGGCAGGGCCACGGCACTGTCCTGGAACACCTCCACCAGCAGGCCGCCGGTGCCGAACAGGATCACCGGTCCGAACTGGGGATCGATGCTGCTGCCGACGATCAGTTCGTAGGTCCCGGTCAGGTCCAGCATCGGCTGGACGGTCACCCCGCCGAAGGCGCTCGCCCCGTGCCGGCCGACGATCGCGCTCTCCATGGTCCGGTAGGCCCGGGCGACCGCCTCCCCGTCGGGCAGGTTCAGCTGCACTCCGCCGACGTCGCTCTTGTGGGTGAGCTCGGCGGAGAGCAGCTTCACCACCACCGGGTAGCCCATGGCCTCGGCGGCGGCGCTGGCCGCCTCGGCGCTGAGGGCCATGTGGGTGGGGACCGTGGGAATGCCGTAGGCCGCCAGCACCTGCTTGGCTTCCCATTCGTTGAGCAGGGTCCGCCCTTCGGCCTGCACTGCGGCCAGCAGCTCCTCCACCCGCCGGCGGTCGACGTGGGGCTCGTCGGCACCGGCCGCCACCGCGGCGTCCGTGGTGGCAGCCGGCTCCATTGCCGGCACCAGGGCCGGCGTCTCGTAGAGGGCGCGCAGGTTGTCGCTGTAGCGCCACATGGCATCGAACAGCCGCACGGCCGCGTCCGGGTAGCGGTAGGTGGCGATGCCGGCGGCATTGAGCAGGCGTTCCCCCGGCTCCACGTCCCGGCCCCCCATCCAGCTGGCCAGCAGGGGCTTGGTGGTGGTGGCCGCCAGGGCCACCAGCCGTTCGGCCGTGGCGGTCGGGTCGGTCATGGCCTGGGGGGTGAGCACCACCAGCAGCCCGTCGCTGTTGGGGTTCTCCAGGGCCAGACGGATGGCCCGCCCGTAGCGCTCCGGATCGGCGTCCCCGAGGATGTCGATCGGGTTGGCCCGGCTCCAGTGCTGCGGCAGCACGGCATCGAGGGCCGTCAGGGTCGCCTCCGGCAGCCTGGCCAGGGTGCCGCCGTGGCGCACCAGGGCGTCGGTGGCGATCACGCCCGGCCCGCCTGCGTTGGTGAGGATCGTCAGCCGCGGCCCCAGGGGACGGCGGCGCTGCTTGGAGAGCACCTCGGCCAGGTCGAAGAGGTCGGCGATGCTGTCCACCCGCAGCACGCCGCAGCGCCGGAAGGCGGCATCGAGCACGGCGTCGCTGCCGGTGAGCGCGCCGGTGTGGGAGGCCGCCGCCTGGGCCGCCTCCGCCGTGCGCCCGGCCTTGATCACCACGATCGGCTTGGTGAGGGCCACCTCCCGCGCCGCCGAGAGGAACGAGCGGGGATCCCCGATCGACTCCATGTAGATGACGATGCTGTGGGTGTCCGGGTCGTCGCCCAGGTAGGTGATCAGATCCCCCCAGTCGACATCGAGCATCGAGCCCATCGAGACGAAGGCGCTGAAGCCCACGTTCTCCTGCAGGCTCCAGTCGAGGACCGCGGTGCAGATCGCCCCCGACTGGCTCAGGAAGCCCACATGGCCGGGGCGGGCGACGGTGCCGGCGAAGGTGGCGTTGAGGCCGGTGCGGGGATTCATCAGCCCCAGGCAGTTGGGGCCCACCAGCCGCATGCCGCTGCGGCGCAGGCCATCGCGGATGCGGGCCTCCAGGGCGATGCCCTCGGCGCCGATCTCCCGGAAGCCCGCCGAGAGCACGATCACGCCCTTCACCCCCGCCGCCGCGCAGGCCTCGATCAGGGCCGGCACCGTGGCGGCCGGGGTGGCGATCACCGCCAGATCCACCGGCTCGGGCACCTCCGCCACCGTGGCGTAGGCCCGGATCCCCAGCACGCTGGCCCGCTTCGGATTGACGGGGTAGACGGTGCCGCCGAAGGGATGGCTGATCAGGTTCCAGAGCACGCCCCGGCCGACGCTGCCCGGCCGGTCGGAGGCCCCGATCACCGCCACGCTGCGGGGGGAGAACAGCGCCGCCAGCGGCTGGTGCTGGGAGCGCAGGATGTCGTAGGCCCGGTCAGAGGCGCCGTCGCCCCCCGCGGAGGCGAGTGCACTCATCGGTACACCAGGACCGGACAGGGGGACTGGACCAGCACCCGCTGGGTCTCGCTGCCGATCAGCATCCCCACCAGGCCGCGGCGGCCGTGGGAGGCCATCAGGATCAGATCGCACCCCAGCCGGGTGGCGGCCTCGACGATGGCCTGGTGGGGCAGGTCGCTCATCACCTTCTCGCCGGTGGCGCTGACGCCGGCCTGCGTCGCCACCGCCAGGGACTCCTCCAGGATCCGCTCCACGTCCTTGCGGCTGGCACTCATCAGGGCCTCCATCGTGGTGGCATCGAGCATCTCGCCGAGCCCCACCACCTGCACCGGCACGCTGGCCTGGGCATGGAAGAAGGTGATGCGGGCCCCCAGGGCCGCGGCCAGGGCCACGGCATGGTGCACGGCCTGCATCGAGAGCTCGGAGCCGTCGCTGGGAACCAGGAGGTGGCGGTAGGGCATGGGAGCTGGGGGTCTCCCCTCTGTCTACTCACGGCCCCTGATCAGTGCAGGGGTCAGTGGAGTGGATCGCTGATCACCAGAACCGAGCAGGCCAGCCGTCGCAGCAGCCCGGTGGCCTGGTCGCTGGCGGGAATCGGCAGGCCCTCCACCAGGCGCCGCAGGGAGCGCAGGATCACCAGATCGTGGCTCTCGCTGCTGCGCTCGATCGCCTCGGCCACGTTCGGGTCGGCCAGGAGCTCCACCGCCACCGGGACGGTCCCACCGGTCCCGGGGGGTGAAGGAATCCAGGCCTGGAGCTGGCGGTTCAGCCGCTCCCGCTCCGCCTGGGGCAGCCAGGGCTCGTGCACGTGCAGCAGGGTGATGGCGGCCCCCTCCCCGGGCGGGCGGGCGCTCAGCAGCCGCTCCGCCAGCTGGAACTGCTCCAGGGCCCCGGCGGAGAGGTCCTTCACCGGCACGAGCAGCCGCCGGAATCCGGCCGGATCCTCCCCCAGCCGGGCCATCACCACCGGGCAGTGGGCCTGGCGGCAGATCGCGGCCACCAGATCGCCGAACAGCCAGCGTCCCAGGCCGGGGCCCCTCGCCACTCCGACCAGCACCAGATCGGCGCCCTGCTCCAGAGCCGCCCGGGCGATGCCTCCCGGGATGTCGTTGTCGACCCGCAGCAGGGAGCGGCTGGGCACCCCCGCCGCCGCCGTGCGGGCATCGGCCCGCTCCAGCCGCTGCCGCCCCTCCGCCAGGGCCCGGTGCACCACGGGGGGATGGGGGCCGCGGCCCGCCCCGGCCTGGCGGGGGGACACCACCGCCAGGGGCAGCACCAGGCCCTGGCGGCCCGCCTCGCCGTCGATCAGACGGCCGGCCAGGGCCAGCAGGAACCCCTCGCTGCGGGCGTCGCTGACGGGCACCAGCACCCGCAGGGCCCGTCGCACCAGGGCCAGCTGGCCGCTCTCCTGCAGGCTGAGCTCCCGGGAGCGGCGGCTGGCCATCCGGGTCATCGCCACCGTGGTCAGGATCGGCCCCAGGGTCGCCGTCACCACCATCAGGGCCAGCACACTGTTGAGCATCCGCTCATCCAGCAGGCCCTGGCGGAACCCCACGTAGGTGGCGGCCAGGGTGGCCGCCACCTGGGGGATCGACAGCGACCACAGGGTGAGCATCTGGGGCCCGTCGTAGCGGTACAGCAGACCCGACCACCAGGAGGCCAGCCCCTTGCTGGCGATCAGGGACAGGATCAGGGCGACGGCGAAGGCCGAGCCCGTCATGGTGCTCAGGAACACCGGCACATCGAGCAACAGGCCCAGATCGATGAAGAACAGGGGGATGAACAGGCTTGCCCCCACCACCACCACCTGCTCCTTGACGCGGCCGTCCGGCAGTACGCCGTTCACGGCCAGGCCGGCGAGGAAGGCACCGACGATCTTCTCCACACCGGCCAGTTCCGCGCCCACCGCCGCCAGGAACAGGGCCAGCAGCACCGCCACGAACAGGCGGCTGTCGCCATCGACGCTGCGGCGGATCAGCCCCCGGCCCAGCCAGCGGATCAGCAGCAGCACGGCGGCGGCATAGACGGCCACCTTGAGCAGCAGCCCCACCACCCCTTCGGTGCTCAGCTGGCCCTGCCCCAGGCTGACGCACAGGGCCAGCACCACCAGGGCGGCGATGTCGGTGAAGATCGTGCCGCCGATCGCCACCGTGACGCACTCCTCCCGCATGGCGCCGAAGCTGCGCACGATCGGGTACCCCAGGGGGGTGTGGGAGGCCAGGATCGAGCCGATCAGCACGGCGCTCACGGCCGGGTAGCCGTAGAAGAACCCCAGCACCGTGCCGGCCAGCATCGGCAGGGTGAAGGTGAGCAGTCCGAAGCGGAAGGAACGGGCCCGGATGCGCTGGAACTCCCCCAGGTCGATCTCCAGACCGGCGATGAACAGCAGGTAGATCACCCCCACATCCGAGAGCAGCCGCACGGTCTCGCTGGTCGACACGAGCCAGCCCAGGCCGTGGGGACCGATCGCCACCCCCGCCGCCAGCAGCCCCACCAGATCGGGCAGCCGCAGCGGCCGCACCAGGGGGGGCACCACCACGCTCAGCACCAGCAGCAGGGCGAAGATCGCCAGGGGATTGCCAGCCAGGAAGGTGCCCACGGGGATCGGGAGGGACGGCAGGGTGGTCCTCCAGGCCTTCCTAGGAGCGCCGCCAGCGGCGGTCCCCTCCGCGCCTCGTCTCGTAACGGGCCCGCACCTGTCCGCGCCCCCCACCAGAATCGGCACCATGACGCAGTCCGCCTGGCGCCAGCACTGGTATCCGGTCGCCTACCTGCGGGATCTCGATCCCGCCAGGCCCACCGCCTTCACCCTCCTGGGCGAGGACCTGGTCCTCTGGTGGGACCGGGCCGGCCAGCTCTGGCGCGCCTTCGCCGATGTCTGCCCGCACCGGCTGGTGCCCCTGAGCCAGGGGCGCATCAACGCCGGTGGCGAGCTGGAATGCCCCTACCACGGCTGGAGTTTCGCCGGTGACGGCCACTGCACCGCCATTCCCCAGGCCGAGCCGGGGGCGAGCCCCAGCGCCGTGCGCTCCCGCTGCCGGGCCTACGCCGCCGCCGAGGCCCAGGGCCTGCTGTTCGTCTTCGCCGGTGAGGCGGCCGAGGCTGCGGCGGTGCCCCTGCCCCTGGTGCCCGTGCTGGAGGAGCCGGGCTGGTTCGTGCAGGACACCTTCCGGGACCTGCCGATGGATGCCCTCACCCTGCTGGAGAACGTGCTCGATGTGAGCCACGTCCCCTTCACCCACCACCGCACGGTGGGCAAGCGGGAGAATGCCGCCCCGGTGGTGGCGACGATCACCGGCTCCGGTCCGGAAGGGTTCACGGCCCTGTGGGAGGAAGGCCCCCGCAAGGGCAAGCTCGGCAGCCAGCACACCACCTTCGCCGCCCCCGGGCTGATGTGGCACGACCTCACGGCCCCCGGCTTCGCCCGCATCCTCACGGTGGTCTACGCGACGCCGATCCGCCGCGGGGAGTGCCGCCTGTTCGCCCGCTTCCCGTTCCAGTTCCAGTCACGGCTGCCTCCCCTGCTGCTGGGCCTGCGGCCCCGGTGGCTGCAGCACATCGCCAACCACACTGTGCTGGAGGACGACCAGGTGTTCCTGCACTGGCAGGAGCGGGTGCTGGAGCAGCGGGGCCGCAGCGGCGGGGCCGAGCGGGCGTTCTTTCTGGCCACGGTCGCCGATGTCTACGTGAAGGCCCTGCACGACTGGGTCAACGACCACGACGGCGACCCCTTCCCCGGCCAGGCCCTGCCCCCCCGGCTCGATCGGGCGGCCCTGATGGACCGCTGGACCAGCCACGGCCAGCACTGCGCCTCCTGCCGCGGCGCCCTGCAGGGACTGCGGCGCTGGCGGCCGCTGGTGCAGGCCATTCCCTGGCTGGCCCTGCTGGCGATCGCCTGGTGGCGGACGCCCCCGGTGCTGGTCACGGGGCTGCTGCTGGCGGTGGCCGCGGTGCTGCTGGCCCGGCGCTTCGATCGCTGGGAACGGCTGCTGCTGGCCGGGGACGGCGAACCGCCCCGCAACAGGCCCGACTGAGCAGGCCGGACCTGCCGATTCAGCCTTTCCAGCCGGCCAGGTGGGACGCGGCCCTGGAGCGCACCAGGGATCGGGCGGCCGCCAGGGCCGGGGCCAGATTGGCCGAGCTGAAGGGGGGCAGGGGGCGGCTGCGCAGCCAGGCTCCCCAGCGGAATTCGTGGAAGGGGATCAGGGGGGCAGGATCGATCATCCCCTCCTTCTTCAGCCGCCAGACCAGGGAGCGGTAGGGGTCGTCCTGCAGCTCGGGCAGGCGCTGCGGCAGGGCCGTGGGCACCAACGGTCCGTGGCCGCGGCCGTCATAGAGGTACAGCCAGCCCCGGGCCTGCAGTTCGGCGAGCACCGCCTCGGGCGGATCGGCCGGCCGATCGAGCACCAGGTAGCCGTAGGCCATGGCGCCGGGATCCAGCTCGATGAGCCCCCGCAGGCGGTGGTGGCGGTCGACCATCCAGAGCGCGTCGCCCGCTCCGCGCACGAGGGGAACGGGTTTGCCGCGCAGGTAGCGCAGGCGCTGCTCCGCCGTCTCCAGGGAGAAGTCCTGCTGGCGGCTGCGCACCTCGGCCAGGCCCACGCACATCTGGGTGGGCCGCAGATCGGCGATGGCGACGCTGAGCAGGTCCGCCTTCGGACCCGGAGGGGGCAGGGGCCGGTAGGGGGGCAGGTGCAGGCTCATGGGTGCCGGTGGCTGAACCCCATCCTGACCGCTCCGCGACGGACCTCACCGCCGACGTTCAGCCCCGGGAATAGGGTCAGGCCAGCCACGGATGTTCATGAGCACCGCCCCTGACCGAGCCATCGCTCCGGAGGGACCCCACGGCCCGATCGGGGTGCTGGTCTGTGGCCACGGCAGCCGCAACCGTCTGGCGGTGGCCGAATTCGCCTCCCTGGCCCATCAGCTCCAGCACCACCTCGCCCCGGTGCCCGTGGACCACGGCTATCTGGAGTTCGCCCGGCCGATCCTGCGCGACGGCCTGGACGCCCTGCGCCAGCGCGGCGTGCGGCACGTGCTGGCCGTGCCGGCGATGCTGTTCGCCGCCGGCCACGCCAAGAACGACATCCCCTCGGTGCTCAACACCTACGCCGCCGAGACCGGGCTGCGCATCGACTATGGCCGGGAGCTGGGGGTGGACCTCAAGATGATCCAGGCCGCGGCCGCCCGCATCCGCGCCGCCCTCGAGAGCGCCGACGCCGATGCCCTCGCGGCCGGTCGCAGCCCCGTGCCGCTGCACGACACCCTGCTGGCCGTGGTGGGGCGTGGCTCCTCCGATCCGGACGCCAACTCCAACGTGGCCAAGGTGACCCGGATGCTGGTGGAGGGCTTCGGCTTCGGCTGGGGGGAGACCCTCTATTCCGGGGTCACCTTTCCCCTGGTGGAGCCGGGCCTGCGCCAGGCCGTCAAGCTCGGCTTCCGGCGCATCGTCGTCTTCCCGTACTTCCTGTTCTCCGGCGTGCTGGTGAGCCGGATCCGTCAGCACAGCGAGCGGGTGGCCGCCGACCATCCCGGGCTGGAGCTGGTCCAGGCCGGCTACCTGGGCGACCATCCCCAGGTGCTGGACACCTTCCGGGAGCGGGTCGCCGAGGTGCTGGGGGGCGATGTGGCCATGAACTGCTCGCTCTGCAAGTACCGGGCCCAGGTGCTCGGCTTCGAGCGGGAGGTGGGGGCGCCCCAGCACAGCCACCACCACCACGTCGAGGGGCTGGTGGAGAGCTGCACCCTCTGCGAGCGGGAATGCACCGGGGCCTGTCAGCCCGATGGCGTGCCCGTGCCGCTGGGGGGCACGGGGTCTGGCCATGGCCACGGCCAGGAGGGCCATCACCACCACCACCCCGTCTATCCCCACGCCGACCATCCGCTGGGCCCCCGTACCCTGCGGCGGTCGACCGACTGACCCGCGGAGCGGCCAGGCCAGGGGCGCCGTCCTCGCCGGTCTCATCTCTCTCTGGGTCCAGAGAGACTGAGTTCTGATCACTTGTTCCGATGGTTCGGGGGTTTCCCCCATCGCGGTCACGTTTTCCCCCGATTTGCGGCGCTTTTCCACAGATCTCGGCCTTCCGGCCGCTTCAGGGCGTCAGGGCTGGGGAAAGTCATGGATGGCTTGGAACAGCCTTGACAGGGTCCGCCGCCGGCGGTCCGCAGCTCCCGTGTTCTGCAACACCTTGCCGGCAGCCCAGCCGGGGCCGCGAGTCTCATCCCCTGTGCCCGACGGGGCCTCGCCACCACCGGTTTTTGACGCCGGCCATCCCCTGTGGCGTACTTGGAGCGAACTCAGTGGAATCCCAGCAGCATGGCCATGGATCCTGAGCACCCGGGGTGCGGCGGCGAAGAGGCGAGTGTGAGCCTGGAAGCCGAGGTGCCTGAGGTGCTCTACGCCGGCATGCGCGAGTTCATCGACGCCCATCCGCACTGGGACCAGTACAGCGTCATCACCTCCGCCCTGGCCGGCTTCCTGTTCCAGAACGGCTGCCAGGAGCCCGTGGTCTCCCAGCACTACCTCGACGGCCTGTTCCAGAAGCCCTGACCCGGGGGCTGAGGCCTGGGCAGGCCATGCGCATCGAAGGGGCCGGGCGGACGTCCGGGCCAGGCCGACAGCGGGCCAAAAAAAAGCGAGGGTGCCAACCCCCGCCGATGGTTTTCTCCCTTGCCCGACCCTTTGGAGGTCGCCCCGTCATTGTGCGCATGGGGGGCCGCCAAGATTGTGGTGATCGACACCAGCTGTGCCCTGCTGTGACGGCTCCCTGACCGGACCGCCCTTCAGTGGCGCCGCATCCCGGCGGCGGCGGCGGCGCAGGCCCGCCAGGTGATCGCCATTTCCGTGAGGGTGGGGCTCTGCCAGCCGGCGCTCGGCCAGCAGGCCCCATCGGTGACCAGCACATTGGCGGCCCCCCAGCAGCGGTTCCAGGGGTCGACGACCCCCTCCTCGGGGCGCTCGGCCATGCGGGCTCCCCCCAGTTCGTGGATGTAGTAACCCGGCGGCGGCGGCTCCGGACGCACCGCCAGGCTGTTGCGGATCAGGGGTTCCAGCACCGGCACCACGAACAGCTCCTCGATCGGCCGGATCCGGCCCCCCGCCGCGGCCACCACCGCCGCCATGCGCGCCTGCATGTGGTCCACCATCGCCGCCTCGTTCGCTCCCCAGCGGCAGTCGATGTGGGGGATGGGCAGGTCCCAGGCGTCGGTGCGGGAACCATCCAGGCTCACCCGGTTCCCCGCCCGGGGCAGCACCTCCCCATGGCCGATCAGGAAGCCCACCGCCTCGCCGGGACGGCGCCGCAGCAGGGCGGGGGGATCGAAGCGCTGCAGGGCGGCCCAGATGCCGTAGCCGCGCAGGAAGGCCTCCGAGCTGCCTTCGTCGAGGTTCACGGTGTTGGGGATGAAGCAGCTGCCGGCTCCGGAGAGCTCGGCGGGTTCGGGGGGGGCCGCAATCGCGGGGATCGAGAAGAAGCGGCTGGTGGAGATGTGGTCCATCAGGTAGCGGCCCAGGCTGCCGGAGGGGTCGCTGAGGCCGCCGCTGCGCACGGCGTCGCTCGAGTGCAGCAGCAGCCGCACCGTTTCGATCGTGGAGGCGCAGAGCACCACCAGGGGGGCGGCGAGGCGCTCCCGCCGGCCGCTGGCCCCGTCCACCAGCACCACCGCCTCGGCCCGCCGCCCGCTCCGGTCCATCTCCAGATGGCTCACCACCGCGCCGCTGCGCAGCTGCACCCGGCCCGTCGCCAGGGCCCGGGCCAGGCTGCGGCCCTGGGCGCTGGAGGGGGGCCAGGGTTCCTCCGGGGTGGGCCGGTGCAGCCGGAAGCCGCGGGAGTGGATCAGGGGCAGCCCCAGCTCGCGACCGATCGCCGTCTGCAGGTGTTCCTCCCCCGGCGTGAAGGGCAGGGGCGGCCGGTACCGCCCGTCCGGCAGCTGGGGAAGGCCGTCCCGCTGGCCGTGCACCCCCAGCAGGGTCTCGAGCCGGTCATAGAAGGGCGCCAGCTCGGCGGTGCCGATCGGCCAGGCGGGGCCATGGCCGTCCCGCCGGCCCGCCTGGAACTCCGCCTCCGAGAGGCGAAGGGTGATGCCCCCCCAGGTGAGGCTCTTGCCGCCCACCTGGCGCCCCCGGGTCCAGAGGAAGGGAGCGTCCGGTGGTGTGCTGTAGGGGTTCTGCCGTTCGTCGACGAACAGCTCGGGGTTGTGCTTCCAGAAGCCCGGATGGTGCCGCTGCAGGCGCTGGCGGCCGCTGCTCAGGTGGGCGAGACGGCGCAGGCTGTTGAGCGGTTCGCTGCCCAGGGCCCGACGGGCGGAGAGGTCCGGCCCCGCCTCGAGCACCAGCACCCGCAGCCCCGCCTCCGCCAGCACCATGGCGGCCACCGACCCATTGGCCCCCGCCCCTACCACCACCGCGTCCCAGGGGATCTCGCTGCCGGCAGGGGTGGATGGGGCGGCGGACATCGGCAGGCGAACCGGTCCCGGCATCATGCAGGAGCGGCCGGTGAGCCTCCGCCCCCCGGGGGCACCGGTGTCAGCCGTTGAGCAGGTGGCGGATCACCCGCGGGTTGGCCCGCAGTGATCTGGCCAGCAGGGAGAAGCCGGACTCCCTGCCCTGGTGGGTGCGACAGCTGTGGAGCACCGTGGCCGACGCCAGGATCATCAGATCCAGCAGGGTGTGCACGTTCGTCTCGTGGCGATCCAGATCATTGCTGAAGTGCAGGGGCCGGCCACCGGTATCCGGAACCCCGTGGACGACGATCAGCCGGTCCTGCCAGAAGTCCCGCGCATACTCCAGACAACGATGGTCATCGGTGCAGACGATGACCCTGTGGGATGGGAGGACCTGGATGGTCCGGAAGAAGGACACGTAGTCGGTGGTCAGATCCGTGTTCCGAATGTGGATCGCCTCGTAGGTCCCCAGTTCGCCCAGGCGTCTTCGGATCTTGGCCTGCAGCTCAGGAAGAAAGCGCAGATGGCGGAGAGCCTTGATCGCGTCGAGCCCGCCGCCGCACTGGTCGTGGACCAGAATCTCCTCGGGATGGCTGCAGCTGAAATCGAAGGACAGGGGCTCCTGCGTCTTTTTGTCGACGAAATTGTTGATCGTCCGGCTGTAGGCGGCCTCGTAGGTGTCAAGGCGACCCTGGAGGCAGGCCGGCAGGCAGGAGCGGCCGGAGAGAGCCTGGGGAGGCCAGCCGAAATCGAAATGGCCATCGGTCCGAAACCAGTGGCTCATGCAGTCGTGCCACCCCGAACGTCGCGTGTCGACCCACAGGTCTCTGTCGTGGATGAGGCAATAGAGACGACACCGATGGATCTGACAGAGGATGTCATTGAGCCCGCCACGGGGTCGGCAGAGCAGCAACTTGCGATGGCGATCTCTCCAAGGTCGACGCAGGATGACCTGGGCAATGGCATCCTTTATCTTGTATCTGTAAGGGATACGCATGCCGGCATTCCCGTGCCTGCAAGTTAGCAGCCGTGGCTGTTGCCAGCCATCCCGATGGCGGCATGGCCTGATCGTCGTGGAGCCTCACAGCAGTCTGTCCTTCTCGTCGTCCGTGCTGATCGCCGAACGTTCTGACCGCCGTAATGCCTGACCAGCGAAAGCCTGAGCAGGGGAATGCCTGCGTCTGGGACAGCGGCACGGTGGGGGCGCTGGCCGAGGCCGTCCATCCCCCGGGGCGCCTGCCTCAGGTCAGACCCCGGGACGCCGACAACGACAGAGCTAAAACAAATCCCCCCAGCCAAGGACTGGGGGGCTGCTGGGAAACCCTTGGGGGGGTCACCGGAGTTGGTGGCGGGGAGGAGATTTGAACTCCTGACCTTCGGGTTATGAGCCCGACGAGCTACCAGACTGCTCTACCCCGCGTTGCACACGTGGTCGGCGGATGTCCGCGTCGCACCTGTGAATTGTATCAGTCGATGCCCCCGCCTCAGGGGCGGGCCCCGTCGAAGCGCAGCTCGCCGATCACCTCCAGGCGCAGGTGGTCGGCCGGTGCCAGATAGCGCTGGCGCAGCTCCACCAGGGTGGTGGGGGTGAGCCACTCAAGCTGCTCCAGCAGGTGCAGGGCCACCGCCTGCTTGGCCCGCCGGGCCCCGTCGTCCACCTTGATGGCCACCCCCATGCCCTCGCCCACCCGGCTGAGGCACTGGATGCCTTCGGCGCCCCCCTTGCTCAGCACCTGGCCGTGGGCCAGGCGCATCAGCTCGGTGTCGAACTGCCCGTCCCCGGCGATCAGATCCGGGTGGGCGAGCATCGCCCGGCTGAGCCGCTCCAGGTCGGCCTGCTCCCCGCTGCCGAGGTGGGCGAACAGCAGGGCCATCTGGGCCAGCTGCAGCTGCAGGGTGGGGGCGCCGCAGTCGTCGCGGGCGCTGATCAGTTCGGCCCCCGGCAGCCCCAGCAGCTCACCGACCCGCTTGAGGACCGCCTGCTGCAGGGGATGGTCGGCCTGGAGGTAGCCCTCAAGCGGCCAGTGCATCTGCCGGCAGGCGGCCAGGAAGGCCGCGTGCTTGCCCGAGCAGTTGTGCTCCAGGGGACTGCTGGCGCCGGCGGGAGTGGGGCACTGGAGGTCCTCGGTGTCGAGTTCCGCACCCCAGAGCAGCTTGAACGCCTCCCGGGCATGCAGGGCGGTGCCGGCATGGGAGGCGCAGGCGATCGCCAGGCCCCGTTCGCCGGCCCCCATCCGGTCGGCGGCGCCGCTGCCCACGAACACGGTGGCCTGGAAGGGCTTGAGGGCGGAGCGCACGAAGCTCAGCTGCTGGGGGTCGCCGGCGCGCATCAGCACCCGGCCCCGCTGGTCGCAGACCACCGCGTGCACCCGGTGCCGCGACTCGACGATGCCGTTGCGCAGCAGGCGGACCTCCAGGGGGGGGATGCCGGGGCGGCCCGGGCCGGCGAAGCTGGAGGACAGGGTCATGGGGGAGGAAGCGGATCCGCGGAGGCCGACCTCAGAGAGCCTGGCAGAGCCCCGACCCGAGCAGCATCAGGGTGATGGCGATGGCGACCGCCTGGCGCAGGCGGGTCAGCACCGGCTGCACCTGGTGGCGGGCCACCAGCAGATCCTGCTGGCGCCAGGTGATCGGCTTCTCCCACACCTGGCCGTCGTACCAGCCCGATTCCTCGTACTCCACCCGCTCCGAGACCAGTCGCTTCCGCACGTAGGTCCAGCCGAGCCACTGGCGCAGCAGCAGCACCATGGGCAGCAGCACGGCGGCGGTGGCCGCGGCGATCACCAGCCGGACGGGCTCATGGCGGAGCGTCAGGCTGCCGCTGGCCACCAGCAGGGCCGGGGGGAAGGAAAGCAGCCAGGCGAGCCCCAGGGCCCGCCACAGTCCCGCCGGGCCATGGGCGGGCCAGTGGAAGAACCAGGAGCGGCTGAGCTGGTCGTACTCCTGCAGCGGCCGCTGGGCCGGCGGCACCGGGCAGGGGGTGTCCTGGCTGGGCAGGCTCGGAACGCCGGCGGCCATCGCTGCGCCCCTCAGCCGCCGACCGGGCCGGCGCCGCCCACCTCGAGGGGGGCACCGACGTAGCGCTCCTGCTCGCCGTGGCCCCAGAAGGACTCGAGGTCGTAGTAACTGCGCTCCTGGGGGGTGAGCACGTGCACGATCAGTTCGCCGTAATCCAGCAGCACCCAGCGGCCCTCGCTCTGGCCCTCGCGCCGCAGGGGCAGGCGGGCGGCGTCGGTTTCCAGCCGGTCTTCGACGGAGCGGGCGATGGCCCGCACCTGCACGTCGCTGAGGCCGCTGCAGATCACGAACCAGTCGGCCAGGGAGGACACCTCATCGACCCGGATCAGGCGGATGTCGACGGCCTTGCGGTCGTCGCAGGCTTCGGCGGCCAGCAGGGCCAGGTCGCGGCTATCCATAGACATTCTCGCTGGTGACCGACTGGCGGGAGCCCTGCTGCTGGGCCATTTCGGCCCGGGCCTTGCCGGCGCTCTTGCGCAGGGCCTCGAGGCGGTCCTCGTAGAAGGTGCGGCGGCGCTTCTTGCGGGTCTGCTCCACCAGCTCCTTGAGGGCGCCCCCCAGGCTCTTGTAGGCGTTGGGCAGGCTATAGCCGAAGCGGCAGGCCAGATCGATGGCCCGCTCGTCGGCGAGGATGGCGTCCTGGAGTCGCTTCTCGGAGTTGTTCTTGAGGTAGAGGCGGTAGCCGGCGAAGCCTGAGAGCCCCAGGGCCATCACCAGCAGCAGGCCGTCCTGCACCCACAGCTCGCCGATGGCACCGCCCAGGCCGATGGCCAGGGCGGCCATCTCCCAGCCGTCCCGGGGGATGGCGTCGTTCTGGATGCGGCCCACTTCGTGCCAGAAGAGCAGGTTGCGGTGATCCAGGGCGAGGGCGTCCCATTTCTCCAGATCCACCTGGATCTCCACCTCATCGCGGCCGATCTCCTCGATGGTGATCAGGGGCGGATCGACGGAGGCGGCCGCTTCCACGAACACCCAGCTCTGCATCTCAGGGGGCAGCAACCCCTTCAGGCGCTGGAGTTCGCTCATCGGCGGCGTCTCGGGCGAAGGTATCTCATCAGATTAGCGATTGCCTGCGGTGGAAGCGGCGCCGGCAGGCCGGTCGGGACGGCGACCGTGAGAGGCTGGGCGGGTTTGCCCGACCACGCCCTATGCCCCGCCGCACGGATCTGAGGCGCATCCTGCTGCTGGGGTCGGGACCGATCGTGATCGGCCAGGCCTGCGAGTTCGACTATTCCGGCACCCAGGCCTGCAAGGCCCTGCGGGCCGAGGGCTACGAGGTGGTGCTGGTGAATTCCAACCCCGCCTCGATCATGACCGACCCGGACCTGGCGGATCGCACCTACATCGAGCCCCTGACCCCCGAGGTGGTGGCCCGGGTGATCGAGGTCGAGCGGCCCGATGCCCTGCTGCCCACCATGGGCGGCCAGACCGCCCTCAACCTGGCCGTCGCCCTGGCGGAGAACGGCACCCTGGAGACCTACGGGGTCGAGCTGATCGGTGCCGATCTGGCGGCGATCCGCAAGGCGGAGGACCGGCTGCTGTTCAAGGAGGCGATGGCCCGCATCGGCGTGGCCGTCTGTCCGTCCGGGATCGCCAACGACCTGGAGGAGGCGGTCCGGGTGGGCGATGCGATCGGCACCTACCCGCGCATCATCCGCCCGGCCTTCACCCTGGGGGGATCGGGCGGCGGCATCGCCTACAACCCGGAGGAATTCCAGGCCTTCTGCAAGAGCGGCCTGGAGGCCAGCCCCGTCTCCCAGATCCTGATCGAGCAATCGCTGCTGGGCTGGAAGGAGTTCGAGCTGGAGGTGATGCGCGACACCGCCGACAACGTGGTGATCGTCTGCTCGATCGAAAACCTCGACCCGATGGGGGTCCACACCGGTGATTCGATCACCGTCGCCCCCGCCCAGACCCTCACCGACCGGGAGTACCAGCGGCTGCGCGACCAGTCGATCGCCATCATCCGCGAGATCGGCGTCGACACCGGCGGCAGCAACATCCAGTTCGCCATCAATCCCGCCAACGGGGATGTGGTGGTGATCGAGATGAACCCCCGGGTCAGTCGCAGCTCGGCCCTGGCCAGCAAGGCCACCGGCTTCCCGATCGCCAAGATCGCCGCCCGGCTGGCGGTGGGCTACACGCTCGACGAGATCGTCAACGACATCACCGGGGCCACGCCGGCCTGTTTCGAGCCGACGATCGACTACGTCGTCACCAAGATCCCCCGCTTCGCCTTCGAGAAGTTCCGCGGTTCCCCGGCCGTGCTCACCACCTCGATGAAGTCGGTGGGGGAGGCCATGGCCATCGGCCGCAGCTTCGAGGAATCCTTCCAGAAGGCCCTGCGCTCCCTGGAGACGGGCCATGCGGGCTGGGGCTGCGACCGTCCCGATCCCCCCCAGGATCCGGCGGACCTGGAGCGGCAGCTGCGCATCCCCTCCCCGGACCGGATCCATGCGGTGCGCGCCGCCATGGTGGCCGGTCGCAGCGACGACGAGATCCACCGGCTCAGCGCCATCGACCCCTGGTTCCTGGCCAAGCTGCGCCGCATCCTGACGGTGGAAACCACCCGGCTGCGGGGCCGTTCCCTGGAGGCCATCGACGCCGGAGCCCTCCTGGAGCTCAAGCAGACCGGCTTCTCCGACCGCCAGATCGCCTGGGCCACCGGCAGCGACGAACTCACGGTGCGCCGCCGGCGCCAGGCCCTGGGGGTGCGGGCCGTGTTCAAGACGGTCGACACCTGCGCCGCCGAATTCGCCTCCTCCACGCCGTACCACTACGCCACCTACGAGCGGCCCCTGGAGCGGCTCGAAGCCGATGGCTCCCTCACCCTGCTGGCGCCCGAGGACGAGGTGACCCCCGAAACCCGCCGCAAGGTGATGATCCTGGGGGGTGGGCCCAACCGCATCGGCCAGGGCATCGAGTTCGACTACTGCTGCTGCCACGCCTCCTTCGCCCTGCGGCAGGCCGGGTTCGCCACCGTGATGGTGAACAGCAACCCGGAGACGGTCTCCACCGACTACGACACCAGCGATCGCCTGTACTTCGAGCCCCTCACCCTGGAGGACGTGCTCAATGTCATCGAGGCGGAGAAACCCGAGGGGGTGATCGTCCAGTTCGGCGGCCAGACGCCCCTGAAGCTGGCGATCCCCCTGCTGCGCTGGCTGGAGAGCGAGGAGGGCCGCGCCACCGGCACCCGCCTCTGGGGCACCTCGCCCGAATCGATCGACCGGGCCGAGGACCGGGAGCAGTTCGAGGCGATCCTGCGGCGCCTGGAGATCCGCCAGCCCCGCAACGGCCTGGCCCGCAACGACGGCGAGGCCCGGGCGGTGGCGGCGGCCGTCGGCTACCCCGTCGTGGTGCGCCCCAGCTACGTGCTGGGCGGCCGGGCGATGGAGGTGGTCTTCGACGAGGAGGAGCTGAACCGCTACATGGTGGAGGCGGTGCAGGTGGAGCCCGACCATCCGGTGCTGATCGACCAGTACCTGGAGAACGCCATCGAGGTGGACGTCGACGCCCTCTGCGACAGGGAGGGGACGGTGGTGATCGGCGGCCTGATGGAGCACATCGAGCCGGCCGGCATCCACTCGGGCGACTCGGCCTGCGCCCTGCCCTCGGTGTCCCTGGGGCCCGAGGCCCTGGCCACGATCCGCCGCTGGAGCACGGAGCTGGCCCTGGCGCTGGAGGTGCGCGGCCTGATCAACCTCCAGTTCGCCGTGCAGAACGACGGCGCCGGCAACGAAACGGTGTTCATCATCGAGGCCAACCCGCGGGCGTCCCGCACCGTCCCCTTCGTGGCCAAGGCCACCGGCGTGCCCCTGGCCAAGATCGCCAGCCAGCTGATGGCCGGCCGCACCCTGACGGAGCTGGGTCTGCTGGCGGAGCCGCGGCCGCCGCGGCAGACCGTGAAGGAGGCGGTGCTGCCCTTCAAGCGCTTCCCCGGCGCCGACACCCTGCTGGGGCCGGAGATGCGCTCCACCGGCGAGGTGATGGGGATCGCCGCCAGCTTCGGCCTGGCCTACGCCAAGGCCGAACTCGCCGCCGGTGAACCCCTGCCCACCAGCGGCAGCGTGTTCCTCTCCACCCACGACCGCGACAAGCCCGCCCTGGTGCCGGTGGCCCGCGCCCTGCTGGCGGCGGGATTCACCCTCACCGCCACCAACGGCACCGCCGCGATGCTCAGCCAGGCCGGCCTGGCGGTGGAGCCGGTGCTCAAGGTGCACGAGGGCCGGCCCAACATCGAGGATGCGATCCGCTCCGGCCTGGTCCAGCTGGTGGTCAACACACCGGTGGGTCGCCAGGCCGCCCACGACGACCGCTACCTGCGCCTGGCCGCCCTCGACTACGCCGTGCCCACCGTCACCACCATGGCGGCGGCGAGGGCGGCGGTGGAGGCCATCGCCGCCCTGCAGCAGCAGCAGCAGGTGGAGGTGGCGGCCCTGCAGGACATCCACCCGCCCTGGGTAGGGTGAGCGCCCGATCGCCCGTGACCCCGTGACCAGCACCCTGGCCGCCCAGCCCATCGCCCCCGGCACCGACCTGCGCGAGGCCTTCCGCGCCGCCTACGAGAACCGCTACACCTGGGAGCCGGGCTTCGGCGGCTATGGCGGCCGCTGCGTCTGGGAGCAGGACGACCGGCGCTTCGAGGGCACCTTCCAGGTGGGCGCCGACCTCAAGGCGACGGTGGAGGGCATCGCCGACGAGGAGGTGCACAAGGCGGTCGCCTCCCAGCTGTGGGAGGTGGCGATCCACCGGGTGCGGCGCCCCTTCGAGCAGACCCACGGCGCCAACACCTTCACCGCCGGCGGGACCGATGCGGTGGGAACCGAGGTGATCATGGGCGGGAAGGCCGAGGGGGACCGCTACCGCATCAAGGACAACGTGGTGACGATGGTGCACCGCCACATCCACGGCACCGTGGTGACGATCTTCACCGAGAGCGTCACCGACACCGGCAGCGGCTACCTCAGCCACACCTACACGAGCCGCTACAGCGACCCCGCCACCGGCGAGGCCCGCGGCGGCACCAGCCGGTTCACCGACACCTTCGTGCCCCTGGCGGGCGAGGGCCCCTGGGTGCTGAGCGAGCGGGTGGTGGAGACGGAGGCCCATGGCGCCACGCCGGCCGGCCGCCAGGTGTTCCGCTTCGAGGATCTGGCGCCCCTGGGCTGATCCCCGGCGGCCTCAGGCCGGCTCCTCCAGGGTGGGGATGCCCTGGAGGCGCTCGTTCAGCTGCATGGCCATGGCCTGGCGGCCCACCGCCAGCACCTTGAGGGTGTCTTCGTGCATGCGCAGCTGGGCATCGGCCACCTGCATCCCCCGCACCATCTCCTTGACGTCATCGGGCAGGCCGTTGAGGTCGTAACGCTTGCCTTCGAAGGTCAGCACGGGGGGCTGCTGGCTGGGGGTCTGCAAGGCTCTGGACTCGGTGCGAATTCAGCCTAGGTGGCGGGCTCAGGCCTCCAGGCGGATGAACTGGCGTTCGCAGAGCTCGCGGTAGCGGCCGCCGCTGGCCATCAGTTCATCGTGGCTGCCCTGCTGGACGATGCGGCCGCCGTCGAGCACCACGATCAGATCGGCCTCCTGCACGGTGGCGAGGCGGTGGGCGATCACCAGCACGGTGCGGCCGGCCATGGCCTGCTGCAGGCCCTGCTGCACGGCCTCCTCGGCCTCCGCGTCCAGGGCGCTGGTGGCCTCATCCAGCAGCATCACCGCCGGGTTGCCCAGCACGGCCCGGGCGATCGCCAGCCGCTGCAGCTGGCCGCCGGAGAAGTTGCTGCCCCGCTCCTCGAGGCGGCTGTCGTAGCCGCCCGGCAGGTTTTCGATGAAGTCGGCCGCATTGGCCAGCCGGGCCGCCTGGCGGATCTGATCGGCCGTGGCGGGACGGCCGAAAGCGATCGCCTCGGCCACCGTGCCGGAGAAGACGCTGCTCTGCTGGGGCACCAGGGCCACGGCCCGGCGCAGATCCCGGGCCCGCAGGTCGGCCAGGTTCTGGCCATCGAGCAGCACCCGGCCGCTCTGGGCGGTGTTGAAGCGCAGCAGCAGGGAGAACAGGGTGCTCTTACCGGCGCCGGAGGGCCCCACCAGGGCCACCACCTGGCCCGGACGGATGTGGAGATCCAGCTGGCGCAGCACCGGACTGCCGCTCTGGTAGCCGAAGCTCACCCCGTCCAGCACCAGCTCCCCGGACACGGTTCCCAGGGGCCTGGCCCCGGGGTGGTCGGGCGGTTCCACCGGCTCGTTCTCGATCGCCCGCAGCCGCCGCAGCGAGGCCTGGCCCTGCTGGAACTCGTTGAAGTTGGTGGTGAGATGGGAGATCGGATCGATCAGCATCAGCAGGGCGGCCACGTAGCTGCTGAAGCCCTGGCTGTCGAGGCCGCCGGCCTTGATCCGGGCCGCCCCGATCAGCAGCACCGAGAGGATTCCGGCCGCTTCGATGAAGCCCACCACCGGATGCTGCAGCGCCAGCAGCTCCAGGGTGCGGTAGCGGGCGCGGCGGTGCAGGTCGATCTCGGTGTCGAAGCGCTCCTGCAGCCAGGGTTCGGCGGCGAAGGCCCGCACCAGGGGCAGGCCGCCGATCGCTTCACCCAGCAGGGCCGCCAGGTCGCTCACCTGCTTCTGGCTGCGCTCGGCGGCGGTCATCACCCGCGCCCCGAAGGCGCTCACCATCAGCGCCACCAGCGGCGCCAGCAGCAGGGTGGCCAGGGCCAGGGGCCAGTCGAGCCAGATCATGTAGCCCAGCACCACCACCAACTGCAGGGCGCTGGGGGTGGTGTCCTGGATCGTCTTGTAGATCACCTCCCCGACCCGGTCGGCGTCCTCGGTGAGCCGGTAGGTGAGATCGCCGGCGGAGAGTTTCTCCAGGGCGCCGAAGTCGAGCCGCTGCAGGCGGGCGAACAGCTGGCGGCGCAGCTCCTGGCTGACCCGCGGGGCCGGGCCCGCCAGCAGGGTGTCCTGGCCGAACTGGGCGATCTTCTGGACCAGGAACACCGCCAGGGCCGCCGCCACGCTGCGCAGCACCTTGCTGAAGTCGCCGGCGCCGATGGCCGGGATCAGCTGGCCGGCCAGCCAGGCCAGCAGGGGCCAGCAGCCCACGAACACCAGCATGCACAACCCCCCGAGCAGCAGGGGGCGCCGGTGGGGCTTCAGCAGCGGCCAGAGCCTGCGGAAGCCGGCCGGCGAGGGTGCAAGCATCGACGAACCCTATCAGCGCTCTCCGGGCGCCCCCCCGACGGTGAAGCTGGATCAGTTCCTCAAATGGCAGGGCCTCGTCGGCACCGGCGGCGAGGCCAAGCAGCGCATTCAGCGGGGGGACGTGAGCGTGAACGGTGCCATCGAGACCCGGCGCGGCCGCCAGCTGGCTCCCGGGGATGCGGTGGCCATCGACGGCCGCGAGGTGCTGATGCTCTCCCCGCGGCTGGAGCGCGGGGGAGACGGCGGCCCCACGCCTTAACCTGCCTCGAATGTCGCTGCCGGGAGACCACGTGCGCAAGGCCGTCATCGCAGGCAACTGGAAGATGCACATGACCTGCGCCGAGGCGCGGGCGTTTGCGGCCAGCTTCCGGCCCCTGATCGCCGATCTGCCCGACGACCGTGAGGTGGTGCTGGCCCCCCCGTTCACGGCGATCCCCACCCTCTGCCGTCACCTGGCCGGGGCCGGTGTCGCCATCGCCGGCCAGAACGTGCACTGGGAGGAGAGCGGCGCCTACACCGGCATGATCTCGGCGCCGATGCTGCTCGAGCACGGCGTCACCCACGCGATCGTGGGCCACAGCGAGCCCCGCAAGTACTTCAGCGAAACCGACGAGCAGATCAACCTGCGGGCCCGCACGGCCCAGAAGTCGGGGCTGATCCCGATCCTCTGCGTGGGCGAGAGCGACGACCAGCGCGAGGCCCGCGAGACCGAGCGGGTGATCCACCGCCAGGTGGAGCAGGGGCTGGAGGGCATCGATCCCCTGCGCCTGATCGTGGCCTACGAGCCCATCTGGGCCATCGGCACCGGCAAGACCTGCGCCGCCGAGGAGGCCAACCGCATCTGCGGCCTGATCCGCGGCTGGGTGGGCCATCCCGAGGTGGTCGTGCAGTACGGCGGTTCGGTCAACCCCGCCACCATCGACCTGCTGATGGCCCAGAGCGAGATCGACGGGGTGCTGGTGGGGGGCGCCTCCCTCGATCCGGTCAGCTTCGCCCGCATCGCCAACTATCAGGTGCCGGTGGCGGCCTGAGCCCCCGCCTCCCGTTCGCCGTGAGTCCCGCCGGCCCCGTCGCCGTCCCGCCCGGTTTCCGCTGGGGGGGGCGCACCCTGGTGATGGGGGTTCTCAACCTCACCCCCGATTCCTTCAGCGACGGGGGCCTTTACGAGACCCCCGACGCGGCCCTGCGCCAGGCCCGGCGGCTGCACCGCCAGGGGGCCGACCTGCTCGACCTGGGCGGCCAGAGCACCCGCCCCGGGGCGGCCGAGATCGATGCGGAAGCCGAGAAGGCCCGGGTGCTGCCCGCCCTGGGGCGGATCCTGGCCGCCCTGCCGCCCCCGGAGGCCGGCGGCCCCCTGCTTTCGATCGACACCTTCCGCGCCCCGGTGGCCGAAGCCGCCCTGGCGGCCGGAGCCCACTGGATCAACGATGTCAGCGCCGGCCGCCGCGATCCCGACCTGCTGGCGGTGGTGGCGGCCGCGGACTGCCCCTGCGTGCTGATGCACAGCCGCGGCGACAGCCGCACCATGGACGGCCTGGCCCGCTACGGCGACGTGGTCGCCGAGGTGCGGCAGGAGCTGCTGCGGGTCACCGACCGGGCCCTGGCGGCGGGAGTGCGTCCCGAGCGGATCCTCTGGGATCCGGGGCTGGGCTTCGCCAAGACCACCGCCCACAACCTCGCCCTGCTGCGGGGCCTGGCCCTGCTGCGGGCCGAGGGGTTCCCCCTGCTGGTGGGGCCCTCCCGCAAGCGCTTCATCGGCGAGGTGCTGGCCGAGCCCCGCCCCCGGGCCCGCCTCTGGGGCACCGCGGCGGTCTGCGGCCAGGCCATCGCCGCCGGGGCCGATGTGCTGCGGGTGCACGATGTCGGGCCGATCGTGCAGACGGCCCGCATGGCCGATGCCCTCTGGCGCGCCTGACCCGTCCGGCCGATCCGGCGTTCTGTCAGGCCGGCGGTTCCTCCTGGCGTCCCGTCAGCAGGGTCTGCACCATCAGCCGCAGGGTCGCCCGGTTGCCGCCGGCGGCCCGCCAGCTCTCCAGCCACTGGAGCAGGGGGGAGGGGCTGCCCCCGTCGCCGCCCTGCTGGCCGATGCCCAGCCGTTCCAGGAAGGCGCTGGCATCATCCAGGCAGGAGCCCCCTTCGCCGAAGCCGTCCAGGAGCGGATCGAGGGCCGCCAGCAGGGTCTCCAGTTCGGCGGTGCTCAGCTCCGGCAGGGGCTCGATCATCGAGGCAGGTCACGGCGGCGTTGCCGCCCACCGACCCAGCATGACGCCTGGACGGCCCGTTTCCGCCGTTCCGGTGCGGCCGGTCGTCGCCGGCGCCCCTAGGCTGGCCCCAGCACAGCGCCGCAGCTGCTCCCACCCTGGCTCCCACCGTGCTGAAACTCTGCCTGCAGGTGCTCGTCTGCGTCACCATCGCCCTGCGCTGCATGGTGATCTTCGGCCACCTGCGCAAGCTCTGGATGGCGGATGGACTGGCCGGCGAGTTCCGCCGGGAGCTGCGCCGCCGCGGCCTGCTGATGACCCCGCCCGCCCTGCCCGTCGATCCGCGCGCCCTGCCCCGCCGCAGCGATCAGTGACGCCGGGAGGGGGCACCCGCCAGGTGATGCACGGCGTGGATCACGACCCCCCACAGCTCGGCGCCACCGCCGTCGCTTCCCTCCGCGCCACCCCCCTCGTCGCCGGTGAGCCGCAGGGGCGGACTGGTGCCGTCGCTGGCCACCAGCCACAGCGCACCGCCGCGCCGGGCCAGCCGGCGCAGCAGGAAGGCGCCGGCATGCACCGCCACCACCACCATGCCGGGCCGGGGATCGACGCTGCGGTCGATCACCAGCAGGTCGCCGTCGACGATGCCGTCGCCCCGCATGGCATCGCCGCTGACGCGCATGAAGAAGGTGGACAGCGGGCGGGGGATCAGCTCCAGATTGAGGTCGATGCGGGCCTCCACGTAGTCGTCGGCGGGGCTGGGGAAACCGGCGCTGACCGCCTCCGTGGCCAGCAGGCAGAAGAGGGCCTCCGCCCCCTCCCGCAGGGGCAGCGGTGACTGGAGAGGCAGGGGACGCATCGGCCCGGACATGAAAGGCAGTACGGATGTTCTACTCCGATGGGCCGTCGCCGCGGGATCATCGGCAGCAGCCCTCTCGCGCCCGCCCGGCCATGCGTTCCACTCCGGAGGCGCTGATCGCCCGCTTCGACCTGCGGCCCCACCCGGAGGGGGGCTGGTACCGGGAGCTGCACCGCTCACCCGGCCAGGTGCACCGGGCCGGGGACGGCCGGCAGCGCGCCGGACTCACGGTGATCGCCTTCCTGCTGATGGAGGGCCAGCTCAGCCGCTGGCACCAGGTGGCGGGGGCGGATGAGGTCTGGCATCACGCCGGCGGCGACCCCCTCGACCTCTGGCGGCTGCCGCCGCAGGGCGGCACGGCCGAGCGGCTGTGGCTGGGTCCGCTCGGCGCCACGGACGCCGCCGCTGCCACGGCCGGTGACGCCGCCGCTGCGGTGGGGGATCCGGGCGCCGGGCCCCTGCAGATCGTGCCGGCGCTCTGGTGGCAGGCGGCCCGCAGCCGGGGGCGGTGGAGTCTGGTGCACTGCTGCGTGGGGCCGGGCTTCGCGTTCGAGGACTTCCGTCTGATGGCCGATCTGCCGCCGGGCGAGCGGCCCGCCGGCGCCGATCCGACGCTGCTCTAGGTCATTCCGTCACCATGGGGGCCTGATGGATCGGGTGAGGGATGGGCTGTCCGAGGTGCGGCAGTTGGGCCGTGCGGGCCGACCGCAGCCTGGCGGGTCGCATGGTCTGTGCCCGTTGCGGAGAGCCGCTCGGCATCGGCAGGGCCCGCCGGGCCGCCGATGGCACCCGCCGGCGTGGACAGGGGGGGCGCAGCGCCCTGGTCCTGCCGCGTCGCTGGCGCCTCTGGCTGCTGGTGGGGGGACTGCTGGCGGTCTCGGCCGTGCTGGCGTCCGTGCCGGAACGCCCGACCCGGCCCTCGGAGCGGCGCGCCGAACCCATGCGGGGGGTGGTGCTGCTGCCGCCGCCGGCGGATCCGGCCCGCTCCGGGGGTGTTGCGATCCGCTGACAGGACTGATCCCGCCCAGATCCCATCGGCGATCATGGCTTGTAACGATTCTTGAAATAGCATGGCCAGGACCAACCCGTTCGCGAACCTGGCCAGCCTCAGCATGCGCCAGCTGCGCGAGCTCGCCAGAACCCTGGGGATCCAGCGCTACAGCGCCCAGGACAGGGATGCGCTGGCCGAGTCCATCGCCGATCGCTCCGGTGAGGGCGTCGAAACGGTGGCGGCGGCGGTGACGCCCGCGGCCGATCCGAGGCCGGTCGCCGCCATCGAGGCCGAGATGGCCCCGGCGCCGCGGCCGGCGGCCGAAACCCGCGTCGTCTTCCTGCCCCGCGATCCCCAGTGGGCCTACGTCTTCTGGGACATCTCCGAGGACGACCGTTCCGACGCCCTCCACGCCGGCGCCTCCCAGCTCTGCCTGCGCGTCGCCGACGTCACCGGCCTGGCCGGCGGCTCCTCCCATCCCCACACGCTCCAGGAGGTGGTGGTCGACAGCCATGCCACCGAGTGGTACCTCCCGGTCCCCCTCTCCGACCGCGACTACCGGGTCGAGCTCGGCTACCGCAAGGGTGGTGGCGGCGGCTGGATCTCCCTGGCCTTCTCCTCCGTCGCCCGGGTGCCCTCCCTGCATCCCTCCGAGCAGATCCTCGACCAGTTCGTCCCCTTCTCCCTCGACGCCTTCCCCTCCGCCTCCGCCAGCCTGCCCACCCCCGCCGAGGCGGTGGATTCCGGCCTGCACGAGCGGCTCTACCAGAGCGCCACCAGCCAGTGGCGCCGCCTGGGCCGCGGTTCGGAGGCCTTCCACGAGATCGATGCCACCGCCGGCCTCGAAAGTGGCGGTGCGTTCTCCGCCTCCGGCGCCGGCCCCTGGGCCTCGGGCCGCAGCGCCTCCGGCATCGGTGGGGTGGGCTCCCGTCAGCGCTCCTTCTGGCTGGTGGCCGATGCCGAGCTGATCGTCTACGGCGCCACCGATCCGGCGGCCCGCCTCAGCATCGGCGGTGAGGAGGTGCCCCTCTCGGCCGACGGCACCTTCCGGGTGCAGGTGCCCTTCCGCGACGGCCAGCAGCTCTACCCGATCGAGGCCCTGGCGGCCGATGGCGAGCAGAAGCGCAGCATCACCATGGAGTTCCGCCGTTCCACGCCGGAAGACAACAGCAACCCCGCCAGCCAGGCGGTGGCCGAGTGGTTCTGATGGAGCCCACCGCCACCGGCTCCAACCGCAGCCTGCTCAAGGTGGTGGTCGCCCTCACCCCCGTGGCCGGCTCGATCCTGTTTCCGCTGGTGGTGCCGATCCTGATGCTGCGGGTCAGCATCTCGGCCGGGGTGATCGCCGCGGTGCTGATCGGCACCCTCTGGTTCGCCGCCATGCTGCGCACCTCGGAGATGCCCGGCCACCACTGAGGTCCCGGCGGGCAGGCCGAACGCCCCTGGCGAGCCGGCAAAGCCCTGTCCCCCGCCGGGAAGGCTGAAGCAGCGGAACCCGCCGCCCCCTCCAGCCCGTGGACCCTCTCGCGCTCCTTCGCCTGCTGCGGCGCGCCCAGCACCTCTGGCCCGCCCATCGCCTCCGGCCGGCCCGGCGGCCCCTGATCGCCCTGGGAGTGGCCGGCCTGCTCGGGGGCTGCGGCCCGGCGCCGGCGGCCCTGAGCGGCGGCGCCCCCCGGGCCCTGCCCCTGCCGCCGGGCATCCGGGTGGCCTTCAACCACCGCGGCGACAGCCGCTACCGCAGCCCGGTCAGCGGCCAGTGGCGCCAGGGGGATGACCTCGAAGCCCTGCTGCTCGAAAGCATCCGCGAGGCCCGCCTTGAGATCCTGGTGGCGGTGCAGGAGCTTTCCCTGCCGGCAGTGGCGGAGGCCCTGGCGGAACGCCACCGCCGCGGGGTGCGGGTGCGGGTGGTGCTGGAGAACCTCTACAGCGCCCCCTGGAGCCAGCAGCATCCGGTGGATCTGCCGCCCCACCAGCGCCAGCGCCAGCAGCAGCTGGCCGCCCTGGGCCAGGGGGACGCCGTCGCCGTGCTGCAGCGGGCCGGCGTTCCCCTGCTCGATGACACCGCCGACGGCAGCCGCGGCAGCGGCCTGATGCACCACAAGTTCCTGGTGGTCGACGGCCGGGTGGTGGTGACCGGCTCGGCCAACTTCAGCCCCTCCTGCATCCACGGCGATGCCGGCGCACCGGCCACCCGCGGCAACGTCAATCACCTGCTGCGCTTTGACAGCCCCGCCCTGGCCGGGGTGTTCGCCGCCGAATTCGCCCGGCTCTGGGGCGATGGCCCCGGCGGCCGGCCCGACAGTCGCTTCGGCATCGCCAAGGAGGGCGGACCGGCCCAGGTGGTCGATGTGGCCGGCACGCCGGTGGAGGTGCTGTTCGCCCCCCACCGCCGCCGCGACCCCAACCACGGCCTGGCCTGGCTCGAAACCCGGCTGGCCGGTGCCGGGCAGCGCCTCGACCTGGCCCTGTTCGTGTTTTCGGGCCAGAACCTGGCCGACCGCCTCCAGGAGCTGCATGGCCGCGGCGTGAGGATGCGGCTGCTGGCGGATCCGGGCTTCGCCAACCGGGCCTTCAGCGAAACCCTCGACCTGCTCGGCGTGACCCTGCCCGACCAGGACTGCCGCATCGAAGCGGACAACCGGGCCTGGAGCACGCCCCTTGAAGGGGTGGGCACGCCCCGGCTGGCGCCCGGCGACAAGCTGCACCACAAGTTCGCCGTCATCGACCGCCGGGATGTGATCACCGGCAGCTTCAACTGGAGTCCGAGTGCCGCCTTCCAGAACGACGAGACCCTGCTGCTGATCCGCTCCCCCCTGCTGGCCCGCCACTTCGAGGCGGAGATCGACCGCCTCTGGCGCGGAGCCGAACTCGGCATCGGCCGCCGGCTCGCCCTCCGCCTGGCGCAGGGGCGGCGCAGCTGCGGCAGCGGCCGGCAGCGCCCGTCGGTCGCCGGCGGGGCGGTGATGGCGGCGCCGTCTACGATTCGGTAACGCATAGCACACGATTCATGGACCCGGCGTCCAGCTCCGTCTCCACCCCCAGCTCCGTCTCCAGCTCCCGCGAAGTCACCCCGCGCCTGGACGCCATCAACCTGATGCTGCGGGACCTGCACACCCGCCACGACGAGATCCGCCACCGGGCCGCCTTCCGGGGTTGCACCAGCGAGCTGCTGACCCTGCAGCAGGAGCTGGTGGACTACCTGCTCAGCAAGAAGCACTCCCTGCAGGGGGCGGAGACTGCCAGCCCCGAGGAGGGCCTCAACTACAACTCCTTCACCTGAGCACCTCCGCCGCAGCCCCCACCGCACGGGTGCTGGTGGTGGGGGCCGGCCCCGCCGGAGCCAGCCTGGCCCTGCTGCTGGCCCGCCGCGGCCTCCGGGTCGACCTGATCGATGGGACGGGGACCGGCCGTGGCGGCCGGCCCTTCCGCGGCGAGGGGCTGATGCCCAGCGGCCTGGCGGCCCTGGCCGCCATGGGCCTCGAGCCGCTGCCGACGGCGGTGCGACGGCGCCCCCTGACGGCCTGGAGCTTCTTCCTCGATGGCCAGGCCCTGTTCGAGGCGGCCGAGCCCATGGGAAGCGCCGTCCCCTGCACCCTGATCGACCAGGACTCCCTGATCGCCGAACTGCTGGAGCAGGCGGGCCGCCAGCCGGGCTTCCGCTTCCACCCGGGCCAGGCCGCCAGCGATCTCCTGCGGCGGGACGGCCGCGTCGCCGGGGTGCGCCTGACGGACGGCACCGCCCTGGAGGCGGCGCTGGTGGTGGCCTGTGACGGCCGGGATTCCCTGCTGCGCCGCAGGGGCGGCCTGGCGCTGGAGAGCGCCCCCAGCCCCCTCGACGTGCTCTGGTTCCGGCTGGAGGGCCCGGGGGCCGATGGGGTGCTCGATTGGCTGGCTGGCCGCTTCGTGACGGTGGTGGGCGCCTCCGGCAGCTATGCCCTGTTCCCCTCGGCCCGCGGCGGCGTCCAGCTGGGCTGGGCGGTCGCGCCGGAGCCGCCATCGGCGCCCGCCCCGGCCGGCCCCGGCGCCTGGGCGGAGCGCTGGGCCGCCGACGCCCCGAAGGTCCTGGCCGGGCTGCTGCGGCAGCTGCCGGCGGCGGCCGTCCAGGGACCGGTGCGGCTGCCGGTGCGCGTGGGGCTCTGCCCCCGCTGGCAGCGGCCCGGCCTGCTGCTGCTCGGGGATGCCGCCCACCCGATGAGTCCGCTGCGGGCCCAGGGAATCAACATGGCGCTGCGCGATGCCCTGGTGGCCGCCAGGCACCTGGGGCCCGCCCTGCTGGAGGGAGAGCCCGCGGCCATCGACGCCGCCGCAGCGGCGGTCGTCGCCGAACGGCAACCGGAGATCCGGCGGATCCAGGCGCTGCAGGATGAGGAAGCCCGGCGGGCCGAGCTGCTGCGGCGCCGGCACCGCCTGCGGGGCCTGCTGGCCCGCACCGCCCGCTGGAGCGGCCCGCTGCTGGCCCGCCGCTGGCGGGCCTCCCAGCGGCCGCTGCGCGACGGCACCACCGCCATCACCAGGGATCCCGGGGCGGCGGCCATGATTGGGTGACCTCCCCCACCACCATGAGCCGGTCCCCTCGCGCCACCACCCCGGCCCCCCGTCGCCTCGCAGCGTCCCTGCCGCACCTGGCCCTGCTGGCGAGCCTGCCCCTGGCGGGGGCGTCACCGCTGCTGGCCGCGCCGGAGCCGCCCCCCTTTCCCCCCTCCTCCGAGTTCCGCTCCCTGCAGCTGATCACCCTGGCCTGCAGCCGAGAGAACACCGCCGAACCCTGCGACCAGGCCCGCAGCCTGGCCAACCCCCTGCTCGACCATCCGCGCCTGCCCGCCAGCTGCAAGGACGTGCTCTGGACGATCCGTCAGCGCTCGGTGGTGGCGGCCAGCAACAGCTTCGAGCGGCGCGAACCGATCGACCGCGCCGCCCGCAGCCTCACGGCCGTCTGCCGCCTGCAGCTGCCGGTGGCCAAACCGGCGGAGAATGCCGCCCCCAGGCAGGGGGGCCTGAACCTGATCAATCCCAATCAAAACTGAAGCGCTGACCGGGCAGCAGCCGCTGCAGCTCCTGGGCCAGCTCCGCCATCAGCTGCCGGCTCATCTGGGGGTGGTCGCGGAGCTCCTTGACCAGAGCCGCCACATCGTCGCTGGTGAGCCCGTGGCTGCTGATCCTGGCCTCGACGCGGTGGCGGAACTGCTCCAGCAGCAGGACCTGCTCGGCCGACAGGGGGCCGTCATCCGAGGGGTGATGAACCTCCATGGTGGCGCGGGGTCAGGGTTGGGGGAGGGCGGGCTCGGGGCTGCCGGAGGCCGACGCCCGGGTGGCGCCGCCATCGATCAGCGCCAGCAGCTGGGTCGCCGTATCCCGCATGAAGGCCAGGCTCATGGGGGTGACGACGGCGGCCTTGTCGGCAAGCTGGCAGAGGGGATTGCGCTCCCCCTGGGACTCACAGCTGCTGGAGAGCCCCAGCAAGGCATTGGTGAGCTTGCCCCGCAGGCAGGTCTCCGCACCCGCACCGGCCAGCACCGCCTCGGCGGCGGTGTGGGTGCGGCTCACCGCTTCGGCATAGGGCAGGGCCTTCGGGGCCCCCATGACCGCGCTCCGCACCGAGGTCTGGCTGAACACCACCACCCCGGCGGTGGCGGCGACGCAGGCGGCACCAGCGGCCAGATGCATGAGGGAGGGAAGCGACCGAAGCGCCATGGGGTGGCCGGCAAGGTGGATCCAGGCTAGCCAGGCCCGTCGCCCCGGCCATCAGGCGCCGGAGCACCCACCAGGCCGGGGCCGCCCGAATCGGCGGGGGTAGCTTGGGGCTCCCCCGAGCACCAGGACGCCGGCCATGGCGATGACGACCGAGCTGCGTCAGGTGGCGCTGGAGCGACCCTTCGACGACCAGAAGCCCGGCACCTCCGGCCTGCGCAAGAGCACCCGCCAGTTCCAGACCCCCCACTATCTGGAGAGCTTCATCGAGGCCTCCCTGCGGGTGGTGCCGGGCATCGCCGGTGGCACCCTGGTGGTCGGCGGCGACGGCCGCTGGGGCAACCTCGCGGCGATCAGCGTCATCGCCCGCATGGCGGCGGCCCATGGCGTCAGCCGCCTGATCACCACCACCGGCGGCATCCTGTCCACCCCGGCCGCCTCCCACCTGATCCGCAGCCACGGCGCCGTGGCCGGGATCATACTCTCGGCCAGCCACAACCCCGGCGGCCTCGACGGCGACTTCGGCGTCAAGATCAACGGCGCCAACGGCGGTCCGGCCCCGGAATCGGTCACCGATGCCATCCATGCCGCCACCCTCTGCCTGGAGGGCTACCGCATCCTCGACGCCGACCCCCTGAACCTGGAGGTCCCGGGAACGGCGACCATCGGCGCCATGGCGGTGGAGGTGATCGACGGCGTCGAGGATTACGTGGCGCTGATGCAGAAGCTGTTCGACTTCGACCGCATCGCCGCCCTGCTGCGGGGCGACTTCCGCGTCGCCTTCGACGCCATGCATGCGGTCACCGGCCCCTACGCCAGCCGCCTGTTCGAGGGGCTGCTGGGGGCGCCGGCCGGCACGGTGCGCAACGGTGTGCCGCTCGCGGACTTCGGCGGCGGCCACCCCGACCCCAACCTCACCTATGCCCGCGAGCTGGCCGACCTGCTGCTGGCCGGCGGCGCCCACGACTTCGGCGCCGCCTGCGACGGCGACGGCGACCGCAACATGATCCTGGGGCGGCACTGCTTCGTGAATCCCAGCGACAGCCTGGCCGTGCTCACCGCCAACGCCACCCTGGCCCCCGGCTACGGGGACGGTCTGGTCGGCGTGGCCCGCTCGATGCCCACCAGCGCCGCCGCCGACGTGGTGGCTGCCGAGCTGGGCATCCCCTGCTTCGAGACCCCGACGGGCTGGAAGTTCTTCGGCAACCTGCTCGATGCCGGCCGGATCACCCTCTGCGGCGAGGAGAGCTTCGGCACCGGCAGCAACCACATCCGCGAGAAGGACGGCCTCTGGGCGGTGCTGTTCTGGCTGCAGATCCTGGCGGTGCGCGGCTGCTCGGTGGCGGAGGTGATGGCGGGCCACTGGAGCCGCTTCGGCCGCCATTACTACTCCCGCCACGACTACGAGGCCGTGGCCAGCGACGCCGCCCATGGCCTCTACCACCGGGTCTCCGGGATGCTCGCAGGCCTGCCCGGCCAGGCCTTCGCCGGCCGCACGATCCGCGCCGCCGACGATTTCGGCTACACCGACCCGGTGGACGGCTCGATCAGCAAGGGCCAGGGCCTGCGGGTGCTGCTCGACGACGGCAGCCGGGTGGTGCTGCGGCTCTCGGGCACCGGCACCAAGGGCGCCACCCTGCGGGTCTACCTGGAGAGCTACGTGCCCCCCAGCGGCGCCCTCGACCTCAACCCCCAGCGGGCCCTCAAGGATCTGATCGACGCCATCGACGCCCTGGCGGAGATCCGCCAGCGCACCGGCATGGATCGCCCCACCGTGATCACCTGAGCGGCCGGGCCCGGTGAAGCCCCCCGGCGCCGCCGCTGTCGGCCTGGCGGCCGCCACGATCGGCTGCTCACCCGCCGTGCTGCGGGCCGAGGGGCTGCCGGAGCGGCCCCACGCCAGCGTCGAAGCGATGGAGGCCACCCGCTTCGCCCCCACCACCAGGGTCGACCTGCAGATCAACGCCGTTCTGGGCGCCCTGCAATCCACCGGCAGTGCGGTGGACAGCGCCAGCAACAGCGCTGATGGGGCGCCGCTGCTGAACGGGGTCAGCCTCAACCACGAGGCCCGCCTCACCATCGACACCAGCTTCACGGGCCAGGACCTGTTCCGGATCCGCCTGCGCACGGGTGATTTCGCCCCCTCCGGCTTCTTCTCCAACCCGCCCACCCCCCTGAGCCGCCTGGATGTGGCCTTCCAGGAACCGGCCTGCGGCGCCGGGGAGGAGGCGTGCTCCGGCCGGTTGGTGAGCATCAACCGGGCCTATCTGCAGGTGCCCCTGGGCCCGGAGATCCGCCTCAGCGCCGGGCCCCGGATCATGCAGCTCGACATGCTCCCCGTCTGGCCGAGCGTCTACAACCAGTCCCCCATCCTCGATCTGTTCCAGTACGCCGGTTCACCGGGCACCTACGGCAAACGGCTCGGGGGCGGCTTCGGGATCTGGTGGCAGCCCCGCGGCGACCTGCGGGGGCTGAGCCTGGGCTACGCCTACGTGGCCGGCCGGGCCGGGGGCTCCCCCCAGGGGGCCGGCCTGTTCGGCGCGGCCTCCTCCCGGACCAGCACCGTGCAGCTGGCCCTGAGCCGGCCCCAGTGGAACATCACCGGTGCCTGGACCCTCAGCGGTCCCCAGGTGCGGCTCCGGGGGACGCCCCTGGCCAGCCAGCTGGCGGCGGGCGCCGGCGAGGGCAGCCTGGGATCCTGGTCGCTGGCGGGCTACTGGCAGCCCCGCGCCTCCGGATGGCTGCCTTCGATCAGCGCCGGCTGGGGGCAGGACACGTTCCGCTTCGGCTCCTTCCCGGTGGCAGGCCTGTCGGGGGTGCGCAGCCGCTCCTGGTACACCGGGCTGATCTGGAGCGATGTGCTGGGGGTGGGCAACAGCCTGGGCTTCGCCATCGGCTCCCCCGCCCACGTCAGCGCGATCCAGAGCCCAGGCAAGGGCAACCTCGACGACCGGGGCCTGGCCATGGAGCTCTTCTACCGGATCCAGATCAGTGACGATCTCTCGGTGACGCCGGCGGTGTTCTGGCTGAGCCGGCCGCGCGGGGCCCTCACCGGCAGCGCCACACTCTCCGAGGCCCTGCTGTTTCCCGCCGCCTCGGGGGAGGCCAGCCTGAGCGTGTGGGCCGCCCTGATCCGCACGACGCTGCGCTTCTGAGACCTTCGGGTGCGAGCCCGGTCCACTGCGGCCGCGGCGGGATCAGCCGAACCAGTTGAGGAAGCGCTGGATCACCACGGCGTTGCTGATGTCCACGAAGAAGCCCGACACCAGCGGCACGATGATGAAGGCCCGGTGGGCGGGACCGTAGGTCTGGGCCACCGCTGACATGTTGGCCATCGCCGTGGGGGTGGCCCCCAGGGAAATGCCCCCGAAGCCGGCGCAGATGACGGCGGCCTCGTAATCCCGTCCCATCACCTTGAACACCACGAACAGGGCGAACAGGAAGGACACCACGAACTGGGCGGCCAGGATGGCCAGGATCGGGCCCGCGAGGGAGGCGATGGTCCAGAGCTGCAGGCTCATCAGCGACATCGTCAGGAAGATGCCCAGGGAGATCTCCGAGACGATGGCCAGCGAGCGGGGGGCGGCCAGGCAGCGGATCGGCAGCAGGCGCGGCACGGTGTTGGTGAGGAAGATGGCCGCGAACAGGCAGCAGACGAACAGGGGCAGGTTGCTGCCGGCCGCCCGCAGGGCTTCATGCAGCAGCTCCCCCAGGCCCAGGCTCACGTTGAGCCAGAAGAGGGTGCCCAGCAGGCTGAAGTAGGTCACCGGCTCTCGGGCCCCGTCCGGGGTGTCGCCCTCCACGGAGGAGGAGGCGGTGTCAGGGCCTGCGCCCCGGGCCTGCGGTGTCTTGAGACGATGGCGGCGGATCAGGATCCGGGCGATGGGCCCGCCCATCAGCGAAGCCAGCACCAGACCGAAGGTGGCGCAGGCGATGCCGATCTCGAGGGCATTGCTGATGCCGTGGCTTTCGGCGAAACGCGGCGCCCAGGCGATCGCGGTGCCATGGCCCCCCAGCAGGGACACCGACCCGCCCAGCAGGCCCACCAGGGGATTGAGCCCCAGCAGCGCCGCCATGCCGATCCCGGTGAGGTTCTGCAGCACCATGTAGGTCACGGTGGTGCCCACCAGGATCAGCAGGGGCCAGCCCCCGGAGAGCAGGGTCTTGATGTCGGCATTGAGGCCGATGGCCGCAAAGAAATAGAGCAGCAGGAAATCCCGCGTCTGCAGATTGAAGCCGATCTCCGTGCCATTGATGGCATGGATCAGGGCCAGCAGCAGACAGACGAGCAGGCCACTGGTGACCGGCTCGGGAATGTTGAATTCCCGCAGGAAAGCCACCTTGCGGTTCAGCCAGCGACCGATCGCCAGCACCACGATGGCGATGTTGAACGTCGCGAAGCTCTCGAACTGCATGGGTTGCGGGAGTCAGGGGAAGGCTTCAGGTGCAGCCCTGAACGGAGATCCGATAGCTGAACCCGAGGGCCGCCGGTGTGGTGGAGGAACCCACCCGGAAGTTCATCAACCGGGTACGCTTGCCCGGAACGGCCTGGAAGGGCCCGAACATCCGGCCCGTGCCGGGCTCGAACGTGGGTGTCTCATTGATCACCTGCAGGCTGCTGCCGTCGGTGAAGACCATGAAACCGGACACCGGGAAGCTGGCGCGCTCCGTGGAGGCCGATGTGAAGAAGAAGCGATAACTGCGGAAATCGCGATCGACAACGAAGTCGGTGTTCCAGTTGGTGCGGCCCACGAGCCGGTCCGGCCCGATCCGCTTCGACACCACCGGATTGCCGCCACCGCCGAGCGGCATCAGGAAGCGGCAGCCGGCCTGGGCGGCGGGCACGCCGGTCGCGGCCATGGTCAGGGCGGAGAGCAGAACGGGGGTGATCGCGCGAATCGCCGTCATGGAGCGTTCAGACCAGGCCAGGCCCCGCATCATGACAGCCGGCCCCTGGCATCGACAGGGACGGGACCGCTTCACCCCAGTTCGTCGCTGCCGGCGAGTCGATCCGGGGCCCCCGGCTGCTGGCGTTCCGACTGGATCCAGAGGGCCACCATCCCGGCGATGGGAATCGAGAGAAAAATCCCCAGCAGGCCAGCGACCCGCTGCCCGATGAACAGCGACAGGAAAAGGATCACGGGATTGAGCTCCATCGCCCGGCCCATCACCCTGGGGCGGACGATGTTGTCCTGAATCTGGCCGAAGAGCAGGGCCGCAATGAACGCCCGCAGCGCGATTTCCCCTCCCTGGGAAGCCAGCACCATCACGGAGATCAGGATGATGCCCAGGGTGGCCCCGATCCCTGGGATGACATCAAGCACGCCCATGGTCACCGCCAGAATCAGGCTGTATTTCACCCCAAGAAAAGGGAACACAACAGCGATCGAGACCATGAGAAACACCATCAGCAGCAACTGGCCGCGGATGAAGCCGACAACACTCTGGCGAAAGATCAAGGCAAAGCGTTCGCGATGGACCTCCGGAATCAGGTTCAGAAACCCCCGCCAGAGCTTCTCTCCATCGATCAGCATGTACAGGCTGATCACCGCTCCGAAGATCGTCGTGAACACCCCGGAAAAGACGTTCTGGAGCAGTCCCAGCCCCGTCACCAGCCCCTGCTGCAGGAGGCTGGTCACCCGTTCCAGTCCATAGCGCTCCAGATAGGCCTGCAACGGCGTGAGGTCCTGCTGCCGGAGGGTGCCCTGGAGATCCAGCAGCAGGCCCTGGCCCTGGTTGAGCACCTGCAGTCCGATTCCGGTGATCAGGCCCACCAGGAGCAACAGGGCGACCAGGCAGACGGCGGCGATCGCCCAGCCCCGCGGCAGCACCCGGCTGAGCCAGCCCACGGGCACATTGAGCAGCGCCGCGACGATGGCCGCCACGGTGAAGACCGCGATCGTGCCCGAGAAATAGTTGAAGATCACCACCGTGACCCCGATGCAGGCCACCAGGAGCAGGTAGCGCACCAGCTGGGGGGTTTGGAACATCCGCTGGCAGGCCCCCGCTGGTGGCTGGATGCTAGGCGTCACGCCTCTGGTGGCGATCGGCGCGGCCTGCCGTCAGTGGCTGGTCAGTGGCTGGTCTCCGGCCGGGAAGCGAACAGATTGAGGCCCAGCCGCTCGGAGAGGAAACGGGCCGTGAGCTGGCCGCGCACACTGTTGCCCGCCTCATCGAGGGGCGGCGCATAGGTGGCCAGCCCCCCCTTGCCGGGCGCCACGGTGATCATGCCGCCGGCCACGCCGCTCTTGCCCGGCAGGCCGGTGGCGTAAAGCCAGTCGCCGGAGGTCTCGTACAGCCCCGCCGTGACCATCACCGCCAGCACGTGCTGGCAGTGGATGGCCTCGATCACCTGCTCCCCGGTGACCGGCTGGCGGCCGCCGTTGGCCAGGGTCGCGGCCATCACCGCCAGGTCGGCGGCGGTGACGCTGAGGGAACACTGGCGGGTGTACAGCTCGGTGGCCTCGTCCGGATCCCACCAGATGCGGTCATGGTCACTGAGGAGCGTCGCCAGACCGGCGTTGCGGCGATTGGTGGCCAGCTCCGACGCGCAGACCTCGGCATCGATCTCCAGCCGCCGGCCGGCGAAGCGGGAGAAGCCGTCCTGGATGAAGGCCCACTTCGCCTCACTGCTGGCGCCCGGCGCCAGGCTGGTGGCGGCGATCGCCCCGGCGTTCACCATCGGATTGGAGAGGCCGTCGCCGCTGCGCTCCACCGCCAGCACGGAATTGAAGGGCAGGCCGGTGCTGTTGACGCCGAGCTTCTCGCGGGCCTCCTCCTCGCCGATCGCCTGGCAGATCAGGGCGAACAGGAACGGCTTGGAGATGCTCTGGATGCTGAAGGGCACCCGGGCCTCCCCCGCCTCGAACAACGCCCCGCCGCAGCTGGACACGCAGAGGCCGAAGTGGGCCGGATCCGCCGAGGCCAGCGCCGGGATGTAGTCGGCCACCTGGCCGTCGCGGACCGGTGCGAAGCGGTGATGGGCCTCCGCCACCAGCTCCTGCACCACCTCCGCGGTGGGCAGGTGACCGTTGGACACCCATTCGGACACGGACCACATGGTGGGAGACGGGGTGGAGGGTGAGAGGTTCCGCGGAGGGGCCGGGGGATCGCGCGATCAGTCCGGCGACGTCCGCTCCCAGGGGAAGCTGGGCAGGCGATGCAGCGCTTCCCGCTGGGCATCGCTCCAGGTCTCGACCATCGCGGCCAGCTCAGGCGCCTCGGGGTCGAAGGTCATGCGGTGGGTCACCACCAGGGCGTCGGCGGGAAGGATGGCCAGCTCGAACGGGGGGCCCACGGTGAGATTGGAGCGCTGGGTGAGCACCTCCGAGATCAGGCACAGCCGGGCGGCATCCTCGAGGGAGAGGTTGGTGTGGCCCACGTTGTCGAGCGGAGGCTTTCCATACTTCGTCTCCCCGATCTGCAGGTACGGCGTTTCCCGGGTGGCCTTGATGGCGTTGCCCTCGGCATAGACCAGATACAGCCCATGGGCCTCCCCGGCGATCTGGCCCCCCAGAAGGAAGGAGGCCCCGGCACTGGCCCCGGCCTTCTGCAGCGCAGGGCCGTTCTCCTGCTGCACCGCCACACTCACCCGGCCGATGTAGGCGGCCGCCTCGAACAGGTAATCGCAGGAGCGCAGCGTCTTGCCGTTCGAGCTGGAGTCCTCGGCAGGTAAGTCGAGATCCCGATGGATCCAGTTGACCACGGCCTGGGTGGTGGCCAGATTGCCGGCAGCGAGCAAGACGAACAGCCGGTCGGAGGCCGGCTGAAAAACGAACATCTTGCTGTAGCTTGAAATATAATCAACTCCTGCATTCGTGCGGGAGTCGGAGACCATCACCAGGCCTTTCTCCAGCCAGTAGCCGATGCAGTACGTCACTCCGTTCGGCCGCAAAAAACGTCTCGTGAGGCTAGCCCACGGTCAGGAAATCAACTGCCCGGAAGTGACCGGGATCACCGCGTGCCAGCCCCCTTGGTGGAACCGGCCCTCAGGGGGCGGCGGGAGGTGCCGTGGATGGGGCGGTGGGGTCGCTGACGTTGGCGCAGAGATCGAGAACGATCTGCTGACCCAGCGACCGCCCCAGCGGCACCGACCAGGGCTCCCAGGCCCCGTTCACCAGCCAGGCCTGGCGGAGGCTGCTGCAGTGCACTGCCACCGCCGTCGCCTGGGCCCGGGTGGGACCCACGTCCGCCTGGGTGGGTTGCACCAGGGTGACCCGCACCCCGCCGGGATGGAGTTTCCAGCCGCCCCAGTCAACGAGGGTGTTGCCATAGAAGCGCCAGCGGACCGCCTCGCCCGGCCTCTGCGCCCCCGGTGCAGGGGGGGCGGTGGGCGCTGGAGGTGTCACGGCCGGCGGCGTGGTCGGTGCCGGGGCCGGGGAGGTGGTGGCCGGGGGCGTGGCAGGGGATGCCGGCTTCGCGGTGGGGGCCGGTTTGGCGGCGGCCGCTGGCTTCGCCGTGGCCGCTGGCTTCGCCGTGGCCGCTGGTTTGGCGGTGGGCTTGGCGGCGGCCGCTGGCTTCGCCGTGGGCTTGGGAGCGGATGCCGGAGGGAGCTTCAGCCAGGCACCCACCTTGAGCTGGTCGGGCTTGAGCCCAGGGTTGGCCTTGAGAACATCCGCCACGGTGGTCCGATGGCGGGCCGCCAGGAGCGCCAGGGTGTCTCCGGCACGCACCTGCACGAGGCCCTTGGCCTGGGGCAGTTTCAGCTGCTGGCCGATCTGCAGCTCCTCGGGCTTGGTGATCCCGTTCAGACGGATCAACTCCTGCACCCTCACCCCATAGCGGGCGGCGATGGCCTCCAGCGTGTCGCCCTGAACAACCTTGACGGTGCGCGCCGGCGGGGCCGTCTGGCTGAAGGCTCCGGGGCTGAAGCTGAGACCGGTGAAGGAGAGAAAAAGGGCGGCAAGAGCAGCCCCGGTCGCCGATGCCTGTCGACCCACCATCCCCTCACTTCCTGAATCTGCAAGCTATCAGAAACGGACGCCAGCCCGGAGTCGGCCCATGCCGGAGCCTGCCGATCGTCATCCGAACCGTTGCACGCAACCTCGCAACATTTCATCAAGCAGGGATACAACAACCCCGCGACGAAAGGGCCCTCCGCCGATCGGTGCCATCGCTTCGGCACCGCCGTGACCGGCGCCAGGGAACGCCCAGCAGCGAAGGCGGGGATGAAGCCACCGGCCTCAGCCGCGGAGACGCCACGGTGCACTCCCCGGACGTCACGGTGCCGCCGCCGCCAGCAGAAAGGGGGGAGCGGCCGCCGGCAACAGGGCGATCACCGGCGCTCGCCGTTGCCGGCGGGCGGCGCCATCGAGGAGGGCGGCCAGGGCCAGGGCTCCGTCGATGACGACCAGGACGGCCCAGACCAGCAGCAGCACCAGTTCGGCCAGCACGGTCCTCTCCCTGGCCGCAGGGGTTGGCACCGGCTTCGAAGGTTCCGCTTCCAGAAGCTCCGCTTTCGGAGGCTCCGTCGTGGCGGTCACCGTGACGGCGGGCTCGCCGGCCTCGACCTCCGGTGCGCGCGTGGCCATCGCTGCTGCGACAGGCAAGGCCGTCGCCTCCGGCACGGCGGGCACGGCGGCCCTCGCCGGCTCGGCTCTGGGCAGAAACAGCAGGGCCGTGGGGGGCTCGCCCGGCACGGGCCAGGGCGGGCGGGTGGGCCGCCGGCCCCTGGTCTTCGCCTGCTGCTCCCGCAGCCGTTCGGCAAGCGTCGGCAGCATGGGATGGCTCCTCAATCTCCTGTAACGATCCTCACGGCCTCGCCCGGCCACCGCAATGGAGCCGGCGGAGCGCTGCACGTTTCGTTACATCGAGCCGCTGGGCTGGTCGCCGGCGGCGGCCAGGTCGGCCTCCCCAGGGTCGGACTCGCCGAACCAGCGGGCCTCCAACGCCTTGACCACCACATAGAACGGCGGCACCACCCCCAGCGACAGCACCGTGGCCACCAGCAGGCCGCCGAAGATCACCGTCCCCAGGGACTGCTGGCTGTTGGCGCCTGCCGTGGTGGCCACCACCAGGGGCAGGAAGCCGGCCAGGGCGGCGATGGCCGTCATCAGGATCGGCCGCAGCCGGGACTCCGCCGAGGCGATGGCGGCTTCGGCGGCGGTCATGCCCTCCTTCATGTGCTGTTCGGCCACCTCGACGATCAGGATGCCGTTCTTGGCCGCCAGCCCGATCAGGGTCACCAGACCCACCTGGGCATAGATGTTGAGGTCGATCGAGCGCAGGGCCAGGAACACCAGGGCACCGAGCATGGCCAGGGGCACGGTCATCAGGATGATCACCGGCGTCACGTAGCTCTCGTACTGGGCCGAGAGCACCAGGTAGACCACCAGGATCCCGAGGCCGAACACCAGCACGCTGGCGTTGCCCGCCGACAGCTGCAGGGCCGCCAGGCCGGTGAAGGCATAGCCGATGTTGTTGAAGTCCTGGGCACGGAACAGATCCTGGATCAGGGTCAGGGCCTGCCCGGAACTCTTGCCGACCGCCTCGGCCCCCTGGATCAGGATGGTGCGGTAGAGGTTGAAGTGGCTGATCACCGGCGGCGCGCTGGTGAGTTCGGCGGTGGCGAACTCCGACACCTGAACCAGCTTGTCGTCGTTGCTGCGCACGTAGAAACTGAGGACATCCTCCAGGGATTTGCGGTTCTCGGCCGCCGCCTGCACGTAGATGTTCCTGACCTGGCCGCTCTCGTAGGTGAGCCCCGAGTAGTTGCTGCCGGCCAGCACGGCGATGGTCTGCATCGCCTGCTGGAAATCGACGTTGAGGGCCCCGAGGATCGAGCGGTCGATCTTGAGGCCGAACGCCGGGGCGCTGGGGATGAACTGGGTGTAGAGGGTGGAGAAGCCGCCGCTGGCCGTGCCGGCCTGGATCAGCTGCTTGGCCTGGTCATCGAGCTGGTTGAAGGTGAAGGCCCCGTTGCTGAGGTCGTTGAACTGGAAGTAGAAGCCCCCCTGGGCGGAGAACCCCGGGATGGCCGGCGGCTGGGCCGCCACCGCCATGCCGGAGCTGATCTGGCTGAGCTTGGCGTTGAGCCGGTTGACGATCGCCGGGGCCTTCTGGTCGGCCCGGCTGCGCTCCTCGAGCGGCTTGAGGCCGAAGAAGAAAACCCCCTGATCCGGGCTGGCGCCGTTGAAGCCATAGCCGCTCACCACCGAACCGGCGATGATCTCTTCCTCGGCATTCAGCACCTTGGCCACCTCCAGGGCGGTGCCCTGGGTCTGGCTGAGGGAGGCGCCGTTCTGGAGCTGGAAGATGCCCATGCCGTAGCCCTGGTCCTCCTCGGGGATGAAGGCGGAGGGCAGGGCGGTGAAGGCGAACAGGGTGAGGGCGATGCCACCGCCCAGACCCACCAGGATCCAGCGGCGCCGGGCGATCAGGGCCCCCACCAGAGAGGCATAGCCGCGCTCCAGGCGCGTGAAGAAGGCGTTGAAGCGGGTGAAGATCCAGACCAGATTGGCGCCGGCCAGCACACCGCCGACCACACCGATCCCATAGGTGATGCTGCCGAAGGAGGCGGCACTGAAGCGTCCGAAGGCCAGACCCACCACCACCCCGCCGATGATGCCCACCACGCGTCCTGGCGGCGCTGATTTCTGGCTCCGCAGCAGCAGGGCCGAGAGCATCGGGGAGAAGGTGAGGGCGTTGAAGGCGGAGATGGCGATCGAGAAGGCGATGGTGAGGGCGAACTGGCGGTAGATGATGCCGATGCCGCCGGGGTAGAAGGCCACCGGCACGAACACCGCCATCAGCACAAGGGCGGTGGCCACCAGGGCGCCGAACAGCTCCCCCATGCATTCCATGGCCGCCTGGCGGGGACGCATCCCCTTCTCCAGGTTCTTCTCCACCGCCTCGATCACCACGATGGCGTCATCCACCACCAGGCCGGTGGCCAGCACCAGGCCCAGCAAGGTGAGCTGGTTGATCGAGAAACCGAAGATCTTCACGAAGGCGAAGGTGCCGATCAGGGAGATGGGAATCGCCAGACTGGGCACCACCGTGGCCCGCCAGTCCTGCAGGAACAGGAACAGGATCAGCAGCACCAGCACGATGGCCAGGCCGAGGGCATCCACCACCCCCTCCACGGCCGACTCGATGAACTGGCCGATGTTATAGATCTCGAACACCTTGACGCCGGGGGGGACGCTCTGGGTGAACTGGTTCATCACCTGCACCACCTGATTCGAGACATCAAGGGCGTTGCTCTCGGGGGTCTGGAAGACGGCGACCGTGATCGAGGGGTGGCCTTCGATGCTCACCGCCTGCTGGGCGAAGGTGTTGGTGCCGTAGGTGGCTTCGCCGACATCCTTGAGACGCAGCAGGTTGCCGGTGGAGGTGCGGCCGACGATCAGATTGTTGAGCTCCTCGACGGACACCAGATTGCCGTTGTTCTCCACCAGGATCGGGTAGGCGAACTTCTGGTTGCCCGCGGCCGGCGGACCGCCCACCAGGCCACCGATGGCGACGCTGTTCTGGCTGGCCACCGCGTTGACCACCTGATCGGCGGTGAGGTTGTTGGCGGAGAGCTTGTTGGCATCGACGAACAGCCAGAAGGCCGGATTGCTGCCCCCCAGCAGGTTGACGGTGGCCACCCCCGGCACCCGCTCCAGCTGGAAGTAGAGATTCTGATAGATCAGGCCGTTGAGGTAGGAGGCATCGAACTGGCCTTCCGTCGATGTCACCTGATAGGCCAGCAGGATCGACGGGGTGCTCTGCATCACCGAAACCCCGGTGGCCTGCACCTGCTGGGGCAACTGGGGCATCGCCAGGGAGACGCGGTTCTGCACGTTCACCTGGTCGATGTTGATATCCGTCCCTTCGTTGAAGAAGACCTGAATCGTGCTCGTCCCCGACATATTGCTGGTGGAGGAAATGTAATTCGCTCCTGGGACGCCGTTGATCTGCTGCTCGATCGGGTTGGTCACCGCCTGCTCGGTGACCAGGGAATTGGCGCCCCCGTAGTTGGAGGTGACCTGGATCAGGGGTGGGGCGATATTGGGAAGATTCTCGATCGACAGCGTGGGGATGGCGATCAGGCCCACCAGCACGATCAGGATGCTGCAGACGGTCGTCAGAACCGGCCGCTTGATGAAGTTATCGGAGAACGACATCGCAGTTCAGCTCGCCGCCGGGGCTGCGGCCGGGGCCGCCGCCGGGGCCGGGGCCCGCCGCACCGGCATGCCGGAGCGCAGCAGGGCCGTGTTGCTCACCACCACCTCATCCCCCTTGGCGAGGCCGGAGAGCACCGGGTAGGCGTTGTTCTGCAGCTTGCCCAGCTTCACCGCCGTCTGGACCACCACCGGCGTGGTGCCGGGCAGCTTCTCCAGCTTCTGCTTCTGGGCCGGCAGCAGCTGGTCCGAGGCCTTGATCTGGGGCAGGACCGTGGAGAGGGGCAGCACCCGGTACACGAAGGGCTGCTGGGCCTGCATCATCACCGCCTCCACCGGCACCGCCAGCTGGTCGCTGCTGCCGGTGATGATGCGGTTGCGCACGTACTGGCCGGTCTTCAGCACCCCCGTGAGATTGGGAAATTCCGCCTTCACCAGCACCGTGTTCGGCTGGCCCGAGGACTGGGTGGCATTGGCGAAGTAGGGGGAGACGAACACCACCCGGCCCACCCCCCGCACCGGAGGATTGCCCTGGCTCTCCACCTGCACCGGCTGACCGATCTTCACCTGGCTGGACTGGGTGGCCGGCACATCCATTAGGGTCCAGAGGGATGAGTTGTTGACGATGCCCGTGATCGCCTGGCCCTGGCGCACGTAATCCCCCAGCTTGACCGAATCGAGGTTGCCGATCTGCCCGTCGATGGGGGCGGTGACGAACTTGTAGCCCAAGGTGGCGGCGCTGGAGCGGGCCTGGTCGCGGCTCTGGATCGCCTGGGTGATGTAGAAATCCCGGTCCTTGGTCGAGACGGCCCCCTGCTCGTTGAGGAAGACGTAGCGCTCGGCATTGACGCGATCCTTGATCGCCTCGGCCCGGTCGGAATCGAGGGTGGCCGACTCCTGCACGTTGTCGAGCACCAGGATCGGCTGGCCCGCCTTCACCTGCTGGCCCTCCCGGGCCAGGATCCGCACCACCCGCCCGTCGGACTGGGGCCGCATCACCACGTTGGAGGTGGACTCGATGGTGCTGATGGTCTCGATGCCCGGCGTGAAGCGGAACTCCCCCACCGTCACCGTCTGGACCACCAGGGGCGGCCTGGCCTCAGGGGCGGCGGAACCGCAGGCGGCCAGCAGCCACGTCAGGGGAAGGAGAGAGGGGAGAGCCTGCCAGCGCACCGGACCGGGGTCATACCTCCGCAAGGTACCGGAAAAGGCCCGTCCGCCCCACTGGTCCGGAGCGCCATGCGGCCCCTCAGGGGCGGGGGCCGGGCTTGCCGCCCCGGCCGTGGTGCCGGTGGTAGTCCGGCTCCGGGTTGGATTCCTGCAGCTGGCGCACCGCTTCCACCGCCATGCCGGCCACCACACCGAAGCCGCCGAGCACCACGGTGCTCCAGAACAGGGCCTGGGGCGTGACCCGCAGGGGGGTGTGGGCCACGATGGAGCGCAGGAACTGGGCGATGGCCAGACCCACCAGACCGGTGAGCATGCCGGCGCAGAGCACCCGGCGGCCGCTCAGCGGTGGGCAGGGGGTCGGCATCAGGACCCCAGGCCCGGGGTGGCTTCGGCCTCGACGGGTGGCGATCCGGCGGTGAGCTGCTTCATGACGACGTAGAACACGGGCACCACGAACAGGGACAGCACCGTGGCCACGGCCAGGCCCCCGAACACCACCGTACCCAGGGACGCCTGGCTGCGGGCACCGGCGCCGCTGGCCAGCACCAGGGGCAGGAAGCCGAACAGGGAGGAGATGGCGGTCATCAGGATCGGCCGGAACCGGGACTGGGCCGAAGCCCGCGCCGCCTCCAGCGCGGAGGCTCCCTCCTGCATGCGCTGGTTGGCGAGATCGACGATGAGGATGCCGTTCTTGGCCGCCAGACCGATCAGCATCACCAGGCCCACCTGGGCGTAGATGTTGAGCACCTCACCCCGCAGGGCCAGGAAGGCCAGGGCCCCGAGCATGGCCGTCGGCACGGTCATCAGGATGATCAGGGGGTCGCTGTAGCTCTCGTACTGGGCCGAGAGCACCAGGTAGACCGTGAGGATCCCGAGGGCGAAGATCACGATCGCCAGGGCTCCGGCCTTCACCTCCTCCCGCGAAATGCCGGTCCAGTCGTAGCCGACACCTGTGGTGGAGAGGTTGTCGAAGATGTCCTGGATGTCCTTGATGGCCTGGCCGGAGCTGCGGCCCGGCAGGGCGGAGCCCTCCACCTTGATCGAGCGGAACAGGTTGAAGCGGGGAATCACCGACGGCCCCGTGGTCGACTCGACCGTGATGAACTCCGACAGGGGAATCTGGTCGCCGTTGGCATTGGGCACATACAGCGACTTCAGCTGATCCGGATCGGCGCGGTAACGCTCGTCGGCCTGCACGAAGATGCGGCGGACCCGGCCGGCATCGAAGGTGTCATTGACATAGAAGGAGCCGATGTTGAAGCTGAACGTCTGCATCGCCGTGCCGTAGTCGACGCCGAGGGCCGCCATCCGGTCACGGTCGACGAGGATCTGCAGCTGGGGGGCCTCGGGCGAGAACTGGGTGAACACCCTGTCGAACAGACCGCTCTGGTTGGCCTGGCTGACCAGCTGGGTGGCCGCCGCGAAGAAATCGGCCGAGGAGAGGGCACCGCCACTGCGGTTGAGCATCTGCATCTCGAAACCCGCGCCGGTGCCGTAGCCGGGGATGGCGGGGGGTTCGACCACGATGATCCGTGCCTCCTGGATCACCGAGAGCTTGCGGTTCAGCCGCTGGGTGATGGCCGCCACCGACTGCTCATCGGAGGTCCGATCGTCCCAGTTGCGGGTGCCGAAGAAGAACAGGCCCCGGTTGGGGGCGTTGCCATCGAGGCTGGCACCGCTGAACACCGCCGCCGTGGTGATGTCCTTCTCGCTGCGCAGGATCTCGGCCACCCGCTGGTTGATGCGGCGTGTCGTCTCCAGGGAGGCGCCGTCGGGGGCCTGGACGATGCCGATGGCGTAGCCCTGGTCTTCGACCGGAACGAAGCCCGTCGGGATCGAGGTGAAGGCGAACCCGGTGAGCACGATGCCACCGGCCAGCAGGACCATGATCAGCCGGCGCTTGCCCAGCACCCAGGCCAGCCCGGCGTGGTAGCGCCGTTCGACGCCGGCATAGAGAACGTTGAAGCGGCGGAAGATGAACGGGGCGCCCCAGCCGAGCAGGCCGCCGATCAGCGTGTAGATCAGCACCTCCAGCGGGCTGTTCAGCTTTCCGAGCATCACGGCCGCGACGGCACCGCCGATGGCGAACGGCAGCCGCAGCGGCAGGCCGGTGAGCAGGTGCAGGCCATAGCCGATCGCCGCGGCCAGGGCCAGCACGCCGAGGGCCACCAGGATGCCGCCGCCGCTGGCCAGCAGCCCGTACACGAAGCCGATGAAGACACCGGAGATCGCATAGGTCCGCCGGCTGGGGGGCTCACCCTCCCGGGCCAGCAGCAGGGCCGAGAGCATCGGCGAGAAGGTGAGGGCGTTGAAGGTGGAGATCAGGATCGAGAAGATGATCGTCGCGGCGAACTGCTTGTAGATCGTCCCGGTGGCCCCGGGGAAGAACAGCACCGGCACGAACACCGCGAACAGCACCAGGGAGGTGGCGATCACCGCCCCGAACAGCTCGTCCATGGTGGACTTGGCGCTCTCCAGGGCGGTGAGACCGGAGGCTTTCTTGGTGGAGGTGTCCTCGATCACGGTGATGGCGTCATCCACCACCAGACCCGTGGCCAGCACCAGGCCGAACAGGGTGAGCTGGTTGAGGGTGAAGCCGAAGGCCTTCACGAACAGGAAGGTGCCCACCAGGGCCACCGGAATGGCGATGGCCGGCACCAGGGTGGCCTTCCAGTTCTGCAGAAACAGGAACAGGATCAGCACCACCAGCACCACCGCCTCCCGCAGGGCGGTGGTGACTTCGTCGATCGAGGCTTCGACAAACTCGGTGTTGTCGTAGATCTTCTGGATCGTCATGCCGACCGGCATGGTGGCTGCGAACTCCTTGATCACCTCCTCCACACCACTGGAGACATCGAGGGCATTGCTGCCGGTGAGCTGGTAGACGGCCATGCCCACCGAGGGAACACCGCGCAGGTCGGTGGCCTCGATGTCGAAGGATTCACCCCCCAGCGTCACCCGCCCCACGTCCCGCAGACGCACCAGGCCGCCGTCGGCGGTGGAGCGCAGGATCATCGAGCCGAACTCCTCGGTGTTGCGCAACCGCCCCTGCAGCTGCACGGTGAGGGTGAACTGCTGGCCCTCGGGGGAGGGGGCACCGCCGATGCGGCCCACGGGCACCAGCCGGTTCTGGCTGCGCAGAGCCGCGACCACATCGGCGGCGGAGAGCTTGTTGGCCGCCAGGCGATTCGGATCCAGCCAGAGGCGGAAGGCCAGCTGCCGGTTGCCGAAATAGGTGAGTTCCCCGACACCGGGCACGCGGCGGACCGCATCGGTGAGGTTCTGATCGAGCAGGCCGCTGATCGTCTCGAGGCTGAACTGGTTGTTCGGATCCTCGCTGGTGAAGTTGTAGACGAGCAGGATCGAGTTGGAGGCCTTGTTCACCGTGATGCCGGACTGGCGCACCTCCTCCGGCAGGCTCGGCTGGGCCAGGGACACCCGGTTCTGGACGTTCACCTGGTTGATGTCACCGTCGCTGCCGCTGGCGAAGGTGACGGAGATGGAGCTGGAGCCATCGGCCGCACTGGTGGAGGTGATGAACTCCATGTTCTGCACCCCGTTGATCTGCTGCTCGAGCACGCTGGTGACGCCCTGCTCGACACTGACCGCGTCGGCGCCCACATACCGGGAGGTGACCCTCACCGTGGGCGGGGCGATGTCCGGCAGGCTCTCGATCGGCAGCAGCGGGATCGCGATCAGGCCGGCGATCACGATCAGCAGGCTGCACACCGTGGTGAGCACCGGCCTGAGGATGAACGTGTTCGAAGGGGACATCAGGCGGGGCTCAGTTCACCTTGACGGGCGCGCCGTTGCGGAGGTTGATCAGGTTGGTGGTGATGACGCGGGTGCCGGGCTGGAGGCCCTTGAGCACCGGATAACGGTTGTTCTGGAGCGGGCCCAGCTGCACGGGGGTCTGCAGGGCGAAGCTGGTGCCGGCGGGGAGCTTCCGGGCCACCGCCAGGTCGGCACGGCCGGGGCGCCGCTCCAGATCGGCCAGGCTGCCCACCTCGTAGACGAAGCTCTGGCCGGAGATCTGGGTGACGGCCGCGAAAGGAACCGACAGCTCCTGGCGGCTGTCGAGCACCAGCCGGGTGCGGGTGCGCAAGCCGGTGCGCAGCACCCCGCCGGGATTGGCGAATTCGGCCTTGGCCAGCAGGGACTGGGTGCCGGCCACCACGCCCGGATCGAGGGAGCCCACGACCCCCTGGGCCATCGGCTTGTTGGTGGCCGGATCCATGAGGATCACCGCCTGTCCCACCCGCAGGCGACTGGAGAACACCGCCGGCACATCCACGCGGGCCATCAGCCGGTCGTTGCGGATGATCGTGGTGAAGGGGTCGCCGGCGGCGATCACATCCCCCAGCTTCACCTGCACGTCGCCGACGGTGCCGGCGATGGGAGCCTTGAGGTCGCGGAAGGCCAGATCGGCCCGGCGCGCCACCAGGTCCTGCCGTGAGGAGAGGTACCGCTGGCGGAACTCATCCCGCTGGAAGGCGCTGGCGGCCCCCTGCCGCACCAGGTATTCGTAGCGCTCGTAGTTGAGCTTGTTGGTCTGGACCTCCGCCTCCAGGCGGGACACATCGGCGCGGGCCTGGGCCTGGTCGAGCACCAGCAGGATCTGGCCGGCGGCCACCTTGTCGCCCTGGCCGACGAGCAGCCGCTCGATCCGCCCACCGGCCTGGGCCGCCAGGCGCACCTCCTCGATGGCCTCGAGGGTGCTGACCGTGTCGACGTTGTCGGTGAAGGGGGCCAGGGTGGCCGGCTCGGCGCGCACCGCGAGCGGCGGCCGTGCGGGGGGAGCCTCTGCCTGGCAGGCCCCCAGCAGGGTGGCGCCCAGCAGGGCGGCGGCGGCCGCCGGAAGGGTGGTGCCGGAGCGTCGCAGGCGTCCTGTGGGTGCCCCGGGAAGAGGCGGCCTGCTCGGATGGCCGATCACGGGTTCAGCGACGGACAAGGCTTCCGCCAGACCGTACCGCTCCGGAGGCTCTCCCGGCGAGATGATGGGGCGGTGAGTGATCTGTTCTGGCATCAGGGCGAGCAGGCCAGGCGCAGGATCGCCCCGCTGGCGGATCGATTGCGGCCGCGCAGCCTCGACGACTTCGTCGGCCAGGCGGCGATCCTGGGCCCGGGGCGGCTGCTGCGTCGCGCCATCGCCGCCGACCGGGTCGGCAACCTGATCCTGCACGGCCCCCCCGGCACCGGAAAGACGACGCTGGCGCGGATCATCGCCGGCAGCACCCGGGCCCACTTCAGCAGCCTCAACGCCGTGCTGGCCGGCGTCAAGGACCTGCGCACCGAGGTGGACGCCGCCAGACAGCGGCTGGAGCACCACGGCCTGCGCACGATCCTGTTCATCGATGAGGTGCACCGCTTCAACAGCGCCCAGCAGGACGCCCTGCTGCCCTGGGTGGAGAACGGCACCGTCACCCTGATCGGCGCCACCACCGAAAACCCCTACTTCGAGGTCAACAAGGCCCTGGTCAGCCGCTCCCGCCTGTTCCGCCTCCAGCCCCTGGAGCCGGAGGACCTGCGCCTGCTGCTGGAGCGGGCCCTGGCCGATCCCGAGCACGGCTACGGCCAGCGCCGCGTCGCACTGGCCGAGGAGGCGGCCGCCCATCTCCTGGACGTGGCGGGGGGCGATGCCCGCAGCCTGCTCAACGCCCTCGAACTGGCGGTGGAGACCACCGAAGCCGACGCCGACGGAGTGATCCGCATCGACCTGGCCATCGCCGAGGAATCGATCCAGCAGCGGGCGGTGCTCTACGACAAACAGGGCGATGCCCACTTCGACACCATCAGCGCCTTCATCAAGTCGATCCGGGGCTCCGACCCCGATGCGGCCCTGTTCTGGCTGGCGCGGATGGTGGAGGCCGGCGAGAACCCGCGTTTCATCCTGCGGCGCCTGCTGATCTCCGCCGGCGAGGACATCGGCCTGGCCGATCCCCAGGCCATGGTGGTGGTGGAGGCCTGCGCCGCGGCCTTCGACCGGGTGGGGCTGCCGGAGGGGCTCTACCCCCTGGCCCACGCCACCCTCTACCTGGCCGGCACCGAGAAGAGCAACAGCAGCCTCGGCTTCTTCGATGCCGTCAAGGCGGTGCGCGAGGCCCGGCGCCAGCAGGTGCCTGCCCATCTGCGCGACGCCAACCGCGATGGCCAGGCCTTCGGCGACGGGGTGGGCTACCGCTATCCCCACGCCTATGCCGACCACTGGGTGGCCCAGCAGTACCTGCCGCGGGCCCTGCAGGGGGAGGTGTTCTGGCAGCCGGGGGCCCTGGGCTGGGAAGGGGGGCTGCGCCAACGGCTGCAGCAGCGGCGGGCCGCCCAGCTGGCCGCCGCGGCCGAAACGGCCGCCGACGATCGGGGCGACCTGCTCAGCAGCAGCCCGGACGACCCCCTGCTCAACCGCTGGCTGCAGCGCCAGGCCGGGGCGGAGGGCGAACGGCTCGACCGCCTGCGCCGCCGGTTCTGGGAGGACGCCGCCATCGGCCGCCTCGACCGGGTGCTGGTGCTGGAGGCCCACTCCCTGCTCTGGGCCCTGGATCCGCTCGAAGCGACCAGCGAGGGTGAGGTGGTGCTGGCCACGCCATCGGCGGCGGTGCACGATCGCCTCCAGGCCCAGCTACAGCTGCTGGATCAGCTGCGGCGCCCCCGCCTGCTGGCCGCGGCACCGGAGACGCCCGAGCCCCTGCAGGCCCTGCTGGAGCCATGGCCCCGGGGGGAGGGGCGCTTCGAATGGATCGCGGCCCGCCAGCCCTGGCGGAGCTGCACCGCCGAGCAGCGGCGGGCCTGGCTGGAGCTGCTCACGGCCCTGGCGGCCCCCGGCGCCGGGCTCCGCCTGCTGTTCACCCGACCCCTGCTGGGGCCGGCGGGCAGCCTGCGCGCCCATCTCGGCGGCAGCGATGCCGGCGACGCCCGGGACGCCCTCGAGACCGCAGCCTCCCGGGAACAGGAGTGGCGGGCGGGGGAGGGGGAGCTGGCCGAGAGGGTGCAGGAGAGCCTTGAAGCCCTGGGATGGAGCGTGCAGCGCCGCTTCTGGGAGGAGGCGCTCGACCTTCCCCTGGGAGACGCCGTGCTGGAGCGCTGGTTCGGCCGCCAGGCGAGTTACCGCGGGCATCTGGCCGTCGTGCTGCCGGCCCCTGACCTGCGGCGCCTGGAAGCCCTGTTCCGGCAGCGGCGCGGGGCCGCCCTACCCCAGCCCCTGGGGCACACCCTGCTGGTGGCCCGACGCGGCCCTGAGCCATGAAAAAAGCCCCGGCACAGGGCCGGGGCGTCCGTTGGGATGGGGGAGAACGTCTCCCCCGATGGCTCACCAGAGGCCGCGGACCGGCTCCTGCATCATCGGAGCGGGAGCAGCGGGGGTCTCGCGGACCATGGCGACGGGGTCGGCCATCTGGTTGGCCTGGATGCAGGCGGGCAGGAAGACGTACCAGGAGAGCAGGGAGGTGCACTGGGCGGTACCGGGTGCACAACGACCCTCGGCACAGATGTTCTGCGCACCGGTGTAGGTGTTGCAGAAATCAGCCAGACGGAAGTCGGTGGGCAGGGCCTTCATGATGCCGGCCGAGGAGATCGAACCATCCTTGGCATCGGAGATGATCGCCGACCGCAGAGCCTGAACCGCATAGGTGTTCATGCTGTAGTACGGGAAGTAGCTGTTGGTGGCGTTCTTCAGGAACTTCACGCCCGCATCGGAGTACAGGAAGCGGGACACCCCCACCAGATTGACGGCGTAGGTCTTGGTCATGCCCGACTTGACTTCGTCGGACGTCCAGCCGGAGCGGGCCAGACCGCCTTCCAGACCGCGGTCGGTGATGTCACCGGAGTCGAGGAAGGTGTCAAAGGCGGACTGGTGGGTGGACCACACGGCACCACCGGTGTTCCAGCGGACAGGCAGATCGTTGTCCACGGCCGCGGAAGCGGGAAGCACGGAGGCCGTGACGGCCGTTCCCACAAAGAGACCGGCGAGAATTCTCTTGAACACGGGAGGCGATGTTGACTTCGCTATCAACCTAGGCATTGGAGGTGATTCTGCCTACATCTCGTGTGCAGTTTCTTTGCCTCTCCACACAGAACGGAAAGCGGCACCCCCTGCCGGGGCCCGGGCGTGTGGGACCCGGGGGCTGCGGTGGGACCCGACGGGAGGCCCCATCCAGGAGCTTGCCCCTAGGGTGAAATGGTTGTCATTCGACCCAAGGTTCGACCCATGGCCCTGCAGGTGGGAGATCCAGCCCCCGACTTCACCCTCCCCGACCAGAGCGGTGAAGCCGTGTCCCTCGCCGCGCTGCGGGGCCAGCGGGTGGTGATCTACTTCTATCCGAAGGACGACACGCCAGGCTGCACAAAGGAGGCCTGCAACTTCCGCGACCGCTGGAGCGCCTTCGAATCCCACGGCATCCGGGTGCTGGGGATCAGCAAGGACGGAGCGGCCAGCCACGGCAAGTTCGTCGCCAAGTACGACCTGCCCTTCACCCTGCTGACCGACGCCGAGCCCTGTCCCGTGGCCGAGGCCTACGGAAGCTATGGACTGAAGAAGTTCATGGGCAAGGAGTACATGGGCATGATGCGCCACACCTTCGTCGTCGACGCCGACGGCAAGCTGGAGCGCATCTATCTCAAGGTGAAGGCCGAGGAGATGGCCGATCAGATCCTCACGGATCTGGGCCTGGGCTGAGCCGCGCCCTCCGGCCCAGCCGGACGCAGGGCCACCAGGGCCTCCAGACAGAGCTCGGGGTGGTGCCTCAGTGCGTTCCCCCCCAGCTCCGGCCAGCGCCGCAGCAGCGGCATCAGGGTCGGCCCGTCACCGCCGGTGAGCACGATCGGGCAGTCGCGCGCCCCGATCCTGGCCTGGCGGCCCGCCTCCCGCACCGCCGCCGCCAGCCCCTCCAGCACCCCCCGCTGCATGGCCGCCGCCGTGGCCAGCGGCCAGTCCTCCCCGCCGGCCTCCGGGGCCCCGTCCAGGCTGGGCAGCGCCGCGGTCCCCGCCCCCATGGCCGTCAGCTGCAGGGCGGCCCCCGCCATCAGCCGGCCGCCGGCGAAGCGGCCCTGCCCGTCCACCCGGGTGAGGCTCAGCACCGTGCCGGCATCGGCCACCAGCACCGGGCCGCCCACCAGCCGGTGCGCCCACCAGCCCGCCAGGGCCCGGTCGATGCCGAGCCAGGGGGGGGATCCGGCCAGGGGGACATCGTCAAGCTTCAGACGCGCTGCGTCGCTCAGGGCGGCCTCCGGGGGCACCGGGCCCACCGCCGCCCAGGCCAGGGGCGGCTCCACCGCCGAGGCCGGCGACGGCAGGTGGACAAACCGGAGGCCCGCCCCGGAAGAGCCGCCGCCGCCGTTGTCCCCGTCGGTCACGGCCCAGTGCCAGCGGCTGTTGCCGATCAGCAGCCAGCGGGGCTGGCGCCCCGCCACCTCAGATGCCCTCGCCCATCAGGCCGGGGAGGTGGATGCCGCACTCCTGCTGCAGGCCGCCGAAGCGGGTGGCCCGGCCGTTCGTGGTGCCGTCGTCAGGGGCGCTGGTGTGCCAGTCGCCGACGGTGGAATAGCCCTGCTCGAACAGGGGGTGCTGGGGCAGCTCGTGCTCCTGCATGTAATAGAAGACATCGCGGCGGCTCCAGGCGAGCAGGGGCCGCAGCGACCAGCGCTGGCGGACCGGATCCAGGCAGTGCATGGCGCCGCGGTGGTCGGTCTGGCCCGCCCGCACCCCGCTGGCCCAGCAGTGCACCTGCAGCTGCTCCAGGCCCCGGTCGAGGGGTTCGACCTTGCGGATGCGGTTGTAGGCGCGCATGTCCTCCGGCGTCCCCGTCTCCCAGAGCCGGCCGTGCAGGGCCTCCATCCGGGCCGGGCTCAGGTCGGCCTGCAGCACGTGCAGATCCAGCTTGAGGCGATCGCAGAGTTCGTCGGCGTAGCGGTAGGTCTCGGGCGGCAGGTAGCCGGTGTCGACCCAGAGCACCGGGATCGCCGGCCAGGCCCCGGAGCCGTCGAGGGCGCTGACCATGTGCAGCATCACCGCCGACTGGATGCCGAAGCTGGTGGTGACGGCGAAATGGCCGGCGAAGGCCTCCTGGGCCCAGCGCATCCGCCCGATCGCATCGAGGGGCTCCAGGCCGGCCCGGGCGGCGTCGAGATCGATGGCGGCGCCATGGCGATCGCGGGGCAGTGCCTGGAGAGCGGCATTCCGGTCTGCCGCACCCCCCGCGGGGCTGGTGGACGCCGTGAGAGGGAAGGACACCATCCACCCATCATCGCCCTTCGGCGGTCCGGTCGATGTGGTTAGGGTGACGCCATGCAAGGGCACCCGAATCCGGCCCACCATCCGGTCCCGAACAACGTGCAGAACAACGTTGTCATCGTCGGGGGGGGCTTCGGCGGCCTGTACACCGCCCTGGCCCTGGCCCAGCGGAAGCACCACCCCCCCGTCCTGCTCATCGAGCCGAACGACCGCTTCCTGTTCCTGCCCCTCCTCTACGAGCTCCTCAGCGGCGAACTGCGCCGCTGGGAGATCGCCCCTCGCTACGACGGCCTGCTGGCTGGCCGTGGCCTGGCCTGGCTGCAGGACCGGGTGGAGCGGATCGACACCGACGGCCACCGGCTCCACACCGCAGGGGGCCGCACCATTGCCTACGGCCGCCTCGTGCTTGCCACGGGCGCCGAGAGCAACACCTTCGCGGTGCCGGGGGTCGATCGCCACAGCCTGGGCTTCCGCAGCCTGGCCGATGTGGAGCGGCTCCAGCGCCTCGTGGCCGACCTCCGACAGCAGCCCAGACCCCTGCAGCGCATCGCCGTGGTGGGCGCCGGGCCCACCGGGGTGGAGCTGGCCTGCAAGCTCGCCGACATGGTCCAGGGCAGCGCCGTGATCGAACTGATCGAGCAGGGCCCCCAGCTGCTGCCCCAGGCCAGGGCCTTCAACCGGGAGCAGGCCGCCCTGGCCCTGCAACGCCGCGATGTGCGGCTGCGGACCCGCACCCAGGTGGAGGCGGTGGAGGCCGAGGCGATCACGCTGCGCTGCCATCCGGACGGGGACAGCCCTGCCCACGCCGAGACCCTGGCCGTGCGGGCGGTGGTCTGGACCGCCGGGCTGAGCTTCCGTGCCCCCCGGATCGACCCCGCTCCCGCCTGCGACAGCCGCGGCCGTCTGCTCTGCGGGCCCGATCTGCGCCTGCGGGAGCACCTGAATCTCTTCGTGGCCGGCGATCTGGCCGCCCCGGTGGACCCGCAGGACACGGCCGGCGAGGGCCCCGGCCCCACCGCCCCCTCCACGGCCCAGGTGGCCTTCCAGCAGGCCCCGGTGCTGGCCGCCAACCTGATCCGCTCCCTGGCGGGCGAACCACTTGAACCCTTCCACTGGAACGATCTGGGCGAGATGATGAGCCTTGGGGTCGGCGAAGCCAGCCTCACCGCCGCGGGCGTCACCCTGGCCGGGCCGGCCGCCTACCAGCTGCGGCGCCTCGCCTACCTCACCCGCCTGCCGGGCCGGTCCCATCAGTGGCGGGTGGCCGCTGGGTGGCTGGCCGACTGGACACCATGACAACGGCCCCCGCCCCGGCGCCCCCCTGGCCCCGGCCCCGCGGCCTGCTGCTCGATGCCATGGGCACCCTGATCGGGCTGCGGGCCTCGGTCGGGGCCACCTATGCCGCCGTGGCCGCCGAGCACGGCATCGACGCCGCCCCGGCGGCCATCGACCGGGCCTTTCCGGGCGTGCTGCGGCAGGCCCCGCCCCTGGCCTTCCCCGGGCTGGAGGGCGATCGCCTGCTGGAGGCCGAACGCCGCTGGTGGGGCGAGCGCATCGATGCCGTGCTGGGCACCGCCGCCCCGGCGGCCCTGCACCACGCCCTGTTCGATCGCTTCGCCGACCCCTGCCTGTGGCGCGTCTACCCCGATGTGCCGGCGGTGCTGCGCCGCTGGCACGGAGCGGGGCTGCGCCTGGCCGTGGTCAGCAACTTCGACCGTCGCCTGCAGCCGCTGCTGGAGGGCCTGGGACTGGCCGATCTGTTCGAGACGGTGGTGGTCTCCAGCAGCGCCGGGGCCGCCAAGCCGTCGCCCCAGCCCTTCCGGATCGCCCTGGAGTCCCTGGGTCTGAGCGCCGCCCAGGTCTGGCACGTGGGCGACAGCCCGGAGGATGGGGCCGGGGCCCGGGCCGCCGGGGTGCGCTGTCTGCTGGTGCGGCGTCCTTGAGGCAGGGGGTGCTGGCCGGCAGGACGGCGGGTCTGCGGCCCGCCGAGCGCCGGCGTCTGGAGCAGATCTGTCACCGCCGCCACCCCGCCGATGCGGTGGCGGACCTGCTCACCCTGCAGCGCCTGGCGGCCGAGGGCCGGGGCCTGGAGCTGCCCCTCACCCTGGTGGTGGACGGGCGCGGCCTCTGCCGGCTGCTGTGGGTGGGGGAGCTGGAGCACGCCGCTCGCCTGCTGGAGAAGCTGCCCGGCCCCTCCCGGCGCCAGGGTCACCACCTGCGCCTGCTCACCTGCGCCGGCGCCGGCCGCCAGGCCCAGCTGCAGCCCACTGCCCAGGAGGCGGTGGTGGGGATGGACCTGGCCCCGGAGCTGTGGCTGCGCTTCGGCCCGCAGCCGGAGGCCGGCGGTCGTTGGCCGGCGGCCATCCACATCCCGGCCGCCAGCGGCGACCGCGCCTGGCAGGGCGTTCTGGAGGGGGACCTGGCCGACCTGTGTTGCCATGATCCCGCCACCCTCGTCGGCGAGGGGGCGCCGGCCGCGGCGGCACCCGCCCCGACCCCGGAGGGCCCCGAACGGGTGCTGCTGCTGGTGCAGACCAGCGGCGACAGGTCCCTGAGCGACCGGCGCATCGCCGAACTGGAGGGGCTGGTGCGCAGCGCCGGTGCCGTGCCAGTGGGGCGGGTGGAGCAGCGCCGCCAGGGGCCCGTCACCCGGAACCCCTGGGGGGAGGGCAAGCTGCGGGAGGCGGCCCTGGAGGCCCGCCGGGTCGGCGCCAGCCTGGTGGTGGCCGACCGGGAACTGACGCCGGCCCAGGCCCGGGACATGGAGAGCCTGCTCGACCTGCCGGTGAGCGACCGCAGTGAGCTGATCCTCGACATCTTTGCCCAGCGGGCCGCCAGCGGCGCCGGACGGCTGCAGGTGGAGCTGGCCCAGCTGCGCTACCGCCTGCCGCGGCTCACCGGCCGGGGCCTGAGCCTGTCGCGACAGGGGGGCGGCATCGGCACCCGGGGCCCGGGCGAGACCCAGCTGGAGAAGGACCGGCGCGCCATCGCCCGCCGCATCGAACGGCTGCAGCGGGAGGTGCGGCGGCTGGGGGACCACCGGGCCCGGCTGCGCCAGGGGCGGCGCGATCTGCCCAGGGTGGCCCTGGTGGGTTACACCAACGCGGGCAAGAGCTCCCTGCTCAACGCCCTCACCGGCGCCAGCGGAGACCAGGCGGTGCTGGCCGAGGACAAGCTCTTCGCCACCCTCGATCCCACCACCCGCCGGATCGGACGGGGGGCGGCCGGGGGCGGCCCGCCGCTGCTGGTCACCGACACGGTGGGCTTCATCCGGGAGCTGCCGCCCCAGCTGATGGAGGCCTTCCGCTCCACCTTCGAGGAGGCCCTCGACGCCGATGGCCTGCTGATCGTGGTGGACCTGGCCGATCCGGCCTGGCCCGAGCAGCTCGCCACCGTCCGCACCATCCTCGATTCCCTGAAGGCCACCATGCCCCGACGGGTGATCGGCAACCAGATCGACCGCTGCGCCAGCGGCGAGCTGGAGCGGGCCAGGGCCCTGGAGCCGGGCATGCTGTTCGTCTCGGCCACGGCCGACCTGGGCCTGCAGCACCTGCGCCAGGAGCTCCAGTCCTGGACCGCCGCGGCCACGGCCGACGGCCCCGCTGCTGTGCCAGCATCGGCCGGCGCCAATTTCTCTCCCATGACCCTGCAACTGGGCGACACCGTTCCCGATTTCACTCAGGAGTCCCAGCTCGGCCCGATCAACCTCTACGACTTCGCCGGCGACAGCTGGGTGGTGCTCTTCTCCCATCCCGCCGACTACACCCCCGTCTGCACCACCGAACTGGGTGAGGTCTCGCGGCTGCGGGCCGAATGGGAGAAGCGGAATGTCAAGACGATCGCCCTGAGCGTCGATTCCGCCGAGAGCCACAAGGGCTGGATCGGCGACATCAACGAAACCCAGAACACCACGGTCGATTATCCGATCCTCGCCGACAGCGACAAGAAGGTGAGCAGCCTCTACGGCATGATTCACCCCAACTCCCTCAGCAACCTCACGGTGCGCTCGGTGTTCATCATCGACCCCAGCAAGAAGCTGCGTCTGCAGATCACCTATCCCGCCAGCACCGGCCGCAACTTCGATGAGATCCTGCGGGTGATCGATTCGCTGCAGCTCACCGACCACCACCAGGTGGCGACCCCGGTGAACTGGAAGGAGGGTGATGACTGCGTTGTGGTGCCCTCGATCCCCACCGAGGAGGCCCGGGCGAAGTTTCCCAAGGGTGTCACCGAGATCCGTCCCTACCTGCGGATGACCCCCCAGCCGAACAAATGATTCGACGGCAGGGTTGGCGGCACAGGCTGACGGTGCCGCAGTTCACGGTGGTCACCGGCGTGCTGGTGATCACCTTCGGCACTCTGCTGCTGGCCAGTCCGCTCTGCTCCAGCGATGAGGTGGGCCTCTGGGAGGCCCTCTTCACCGTCACCTCGGCGATCACCGTCACCGGCCTGTCGATCATCGACGTGGGGGCCGAACTCACCTTTGCCGGCCAGGTGGCCCTGGCCGGGCTGATCCTCACCGGGGGTCTGGGTCTGATGGCGATCACCACCTTCCTCCAGGGCTTCGTCCAGGGGCGTTCCGGGCTGCGCCAGCGCCTCGACAAGGGCCGCGCCCTCGACGATTTCGGGGTGGGCGGCATCGGCCCCACCCTCAACCAGATTCTCCTGATCGCCGGGATCGTCATCGGCATCGGCACGCTGACGCTCTACAACTTCGGCTTCACCGACATTCCCGACAAGGGCCAGCGGCTCTGGGCCTCCCTGTTCCACTGCATCAGCGCCTACAACAACGCCGGCTTCGGTCTGTGGCGCGACAGCCTGGTCGGTTACCGCAGCCAGCCGGTCGTCAATGGGGTGATCGGCCTGCTGATCGTGATGGGCGGCATCGGCTGGCGGGTCACCAACGACATCTGGGTGAACCGTTTCCGGCTGGCCCGCATCCGCCGTCTCAGCCTCCACACCCGCCTCGTCATCCGCACCACGATCGCGCTGATCGTGCTGGGGGCGGTGGGCCTGCTGTTCACCGAGCACTTCGCCACCGAGGGGATGGTGGAGCAGCTGGGTTTCTGGGACAAGCTCCAGGTGACGATCTTCCAGTCGATCACCACCCGCACCGCCGGCTTCAACACCGTGCCGCTGTCCCTGGAGACGATCTCCGATTCGGGACTGCTGCTGATGATCATGCTGATGTTCATCGGTGCCAGCCCCGGCGGCACCGGCGGCGGCATCAAGACCACCACCTTCGCGGCCCTGATCGCCGCCACCCGCTCCACCCTGCGCGGCCACGACCAGGTGGTGGTCCGCAACAGGGAGATCCCCCTGAAGGTGATCCTCAAGGCGGTGGGCGTCACCCTGGGCTCAGGTCTGTTCATCCTGCTGATGGCCCTGTTGCTGGGGCTCGGCAACACCACCGCCGGCACCCCCGGGAGCGAGGCCTTCAGCTTCCTGGAGAAGCTGTTCACCTGCGTCTCCGCCTTCGGCACCGTGGGCCTTGATGTCGGCGTGACCAGTCAGCTCAACCGCTGGGGCCAGCTGGTGCTGATGGTGGGCATGTTCGTGGGCCGGATCGGTATCCTCCTGATGCTCTCGGCCGTCTACGGCAGCCGGCCCCAGAATCGGGTGGGCTTCCCCCGCGAGGAGCTCTACATCTGAGGCCGGTTTCCTTCGATCCGCGCCCCATGCCCCCTGGCCACGTCGTCCCCATGAAACCCTCGTCCTCATGAATCAGTGGTGGCAGTGGCAGGGGAGCGAGACCGACACCTCCAACAGCTACGCCGTGATCGGCGTCGGCCGCTTCGGCAGTGCCGTGTGCAAGGAGCTCCTGCGCCATGGGGCCGAGGTGCTGGCGATCGACAACAGCCAGCGGGCCATCGATGAGCTGCGCCAGATGGATCCGGCCCTGGAGGCCCGCGTCGTGGACTGCACCGATGAGGAGGCCCTGAGGGCCGCCGGCGCCCTCGACGTGGGCACGGTGGTGGTGGCGATCAGCGAACCGATCGGCGCCAGCATCACGGCCACCCTGATCGTCAAGGACGGCGAGGGCAGCCGGGTCCGGCAGGTGATCGCCCGGGCCACCAGCGATCTGCACGAGAAGATGCTGCGGCGCGTCGGCGCCGACAAGGTGGTCTTCCCCTCGAAGATGCAGGGGACCCGCCTGGGCATGGAGCTGGTCCGCCCCAACCTGCTGGAACGGCTGCGGCTCGACGACCGCAACAGCATCGAGGAGATCAAGGTGCCCGGCTCCTTCGTCGGCCAGTCGCTGCGGGATCTGAACCTGCGCAAGAACTACAACGTCAGCGTGCTGGCGGCGGGCCCCGCCAACCAGCTCACGGTCAACCCGCCCGCCTCCCATGTGCTCAACGCCTCCGAGCTGCTGGTGGTGATGGGCAGCAGCGAGGCCCTCGAGGCCCTGCCTTCCCACTGATTGCCTTGCGAAGCACAGCCATGCGGGTGCTGGGGCTGATGAGCGGCACCAGCGCCGACGGCGTCGATGCGGTGCTGGTGAGCCTGAAGGGTCGCCCGGCCCGGCCGTCCTGGCGCATCCTCGCCAGTGCCCACACCCCCTACCCGGCCGGGTTGCGCCAGCGGCTCGTGGCCGTCGGTCAGGGGGTTGCCCAGAACGCCGCCGCCCTGCTGGACCTGGCCGAGGAGCTCACCGAGCACCAGGCCCTGGCCGCCCGCGCCTGCGATCCTGAGGGCCGGGCCGAACTGGTGGGTTGCCACGGCCAGACCCTCTGGCACCGCCCGCCGGAAGAGGACCGCCGCGGGGCCAGCTGGCAGCTGCTGCAGGGACCGCTGCTGGCGGAGCTGCTGGGAACGCCGGTGGTGTTCGACTTCCGCAGCATCGATCTGGCCCTGGGCGGCCATGGCGCCCCCCTGGTGCCGGCCACCGATGCCGCCCTGCTGGGCAGGATCGGCGGCTGGCGGGCCCTGCTCAACCTGGGGGGCATCGCCAACCTCACCCTGCTGCCTCCCCCCACCGGTCCTGATCGGCAGGCGCCGGTGCTGGGCTGGGACTGCGGCCCGGCCAACACGCTCCTGGACCTGGCGGTGGCCCGCTTCAGCGGCGGTCGCCTGGGCTTCGATGCCAATGGGGCCTGGGCGCGGCGGGGCCGCATCGACGAGTGGCGGCTGCAGCAGTGGCTCCGGGAGCCCTACGTTCAGGCCGCGCCGCCCAAGTCCACCGGCCGGGAGCTGTTCGGGGCCGCCGACCTGGAGCGGCGCCTGGCCGAGCTCGGCGACGGGGTGGATCCGGCCGACGCCCTGGCCACCCTGACGGCCTTCAGTGCGGCGGTGGTGGCCCAGGACCTGGCCCGCCCCCCCCGACCCCGTCCCCTGGAACTGCTGGTGGCCGGCGGAGGCACCCGCAACAGCTTCCTGATGGAGCAGCTGCGGCGGCGCTGCCACGGCACCGCGGTGCTGCCCCTGGCCACCCAGGGCATCGCCGACGAACAACGGGAGGCCCTGGCCTTCGCCCTGCTGGCCTGGTGGCGGCACTGCGGCCATCCGGGGTCCCTGCCCTCGGTCACCGGGGCCCGGCGACCCGCCGTGCTGGGGGTGATGGCCCTGCCGCCCCCGTCAGGGGGATGAGGGGGGCTGGCGCAGGCGCAGTCGGCGCGGTGCCCCCCGCAGCCGCCGGGTGCCGGCCTGCTCCTGCTGCTCGAGCTCGCGGCGGAAGCGGTCGGCGGCGACGGCGGGCCCGAGCGGATAGGGGGGCGCGGCCGGTTCGGGAGGCCGCTGCCGCTCCAGCCGTTCCACCCCCTGCTGGATGAGCACCTTGGCCATGTTGCTGACCGTGCGCGACTCGCTCTCCGCCAGGGCGGCCAGCCGGGCGCAGAGCTCCTCCGGCAGGACGACCTGGATCCGCGGCGACTTGGGCTTGCCGCTGGAGGAGGTCTGACGGGTGGGCACGGTGCCTCTGGGTGGGGGCCGAAGAGAGGGTGCCGCTGGGATCCGGCGGGATAGGAAAAAGTGTACAGTGACCGTCATGGGTAGTATCCAAAAGTAGGGTTGTGGACCTTCCCGCCCCCGCGGGATCCCCTTCAACCAGACCCCTCACCCAGACCCAGGCCCAGCCGTTCCACGCCCCCGTCCCCACCCCGTCCCCTCCGACGGCCCACCGGCCGCTTCCGCCATGGCCCGCTCCACCCAGTCCCGTCCGACCGGTTCCGAGACACCCCTGCAGCCCAAGACCCGCCAGAGCCGGCGGCGCAGCACGGCGGAACGCAGCGATGTGCTGGTGTCGGCCGTGATCAGCACCTACCTGCTCACCCACCTGCACCATGTGCTGCAGCGGGCCGAGTTCGGTGCCCAGCAGGAGGGGCGCCAGTCCCTGGCCGCCAACTACGCCCAGCTGCGCAAGGTGCTCTGCCTCGATGCCCGCAGCATGGAGGACGCCTCCGCCAGCGGGGCCGAGGAGGACACCAGTCCGCGCGCCGCATGATCCGCCGCGCAGCGTCCCTCACGAACCACCCACCAGGGGCTGCGCCCACGGCCCCGCGCCCATAAGGTCAGGGAAGAATCCCGGCCAGGATGACCAGCAACGCCACCGACCACGCCACTGGCAACACCACTGGCAACGCAGCGGAGCTCTACGGACGCATCAGCAACGACGTGGAGCTCACCCAGTCACTGTTCCGCCAGGCCCTGCAGGACCCCAGCGGCGCCCTGGGCAGGATCGTCGCCCTCGGCGAGCAGGAGGGCCTGCCGGTCAGCCCGGAGGAGGTGAAGGCCCATCTGGCCGGCCTCGATGACGGGGCCACCAAGCAGTGGCTGATCAAGGCCCGGGGCGGACTCTGAGGCCGGGGAGCGGAGGCCCTCCTGCGGCGGGCGGCGGGGTTGTTCCCGACGCTGGGATCCCCCGCCCTGGGCCCAGCTGAAGAACAGCCAGTAGCTCGTCAGCGCCAGGCCCGCCGCCACCACCAGGGCGGCGATCTGCTCAAGGCGCTTGATCATCCTGACGACGCGACCGGACCCGTTCGACAGTCTGCAGGACGCCCCGACAGGGGATGATGCGCTCACCGCGACCGCCTTCCGCTCCGTGCTGCGCCTCGAACGCATCGGCAAGATCTATCCCACCGGTGAGGTGCTCAAGGACATCACCTGGGAGGTGAAGGCCGGGGACCGGATCGGCCTGGTGGGGGTCAACGGGGCCGGCAAATCCACCCAGATGCGCATCATCGCCGGGCTGGAGGAGCCGACCAGCGGCCAGGTGGTCCGCCAGGGGGATCCCCGCATCGCCTACCTGCAGCAGGAGTTCGACGTCGACCCCGCCCGCAGCGTCCGCCAGGAACTGTTCCAGGCCTTCGGGGAGGCGGCCCGGGTGCTCAACCGCCAGCGCCAGGTGGAGGACGCCATGGCCAGCGAGGAGGCCGCCGCCGATCCGGCCCTGCTCGATCGCCTGATCGACGAGCTCGGCCAGCTGCAGAGCCGTTTCGAGGCCCTGCACGGCTACGAACTCGATGCCCGCATCGACAAGCTGCTGCCCAGCATCGGCTTCACGCCGGAGTCGGCCGAGCGGGCGGTGGGCGACTACTCGGGGGGCTGGCAGATGCGCATCGCCCTGGGCAAGATCCTGCTGCAGGAGCCGGATCTGCTGCTTCTCGACGAACCGACCAACCACCTCGACGTCGAAACGATCCAGTGGCTGGAGACCTACCTGGTGGATCAGACGGTTCCCCTGGTGGTGATCAGCCACGACCGGGCCTTCCTCGACCGGGTCTGCAACCAGATCGTCGAGACCGAACGCGGCGTCTCCCGCACCTACCTGGGCAACTACAGCCAGCACCTCGAGCAGAAGGCCCTGGAGCGGGAGGCCGGCCAGGCGGCCTTCGAGCGCCAGCAGAAGGAACTGAGCGCCCAGCAGGCCTACATCGACCGCTTCCGGGCCAGCGCCACCCGCAGCACCCAGGCCAAGAGCCGCGAGAAGCTGCTGGAGAAGGTGGAGCGGATCGAGGCGCCGCTGGAATCGGTGGGCGGGCCGCGGTTCTCCTTCCCCCCCGCCCCCCGCTCCGGCCGGGTGGTGGCCTCGATCGAGAACCTCACCCACGGCTACGACGACCAGATCCTGTTCCTGGGGGCGAATCTGGAGGTGGAGCGCGGCGACCGCATCGCTTTCGTGGGCCCCAACGGCGCCGGCAAGTCCACCCTGCTGCGGCTGGTGATGGGCTACGAGGTGCCCCTCGAGGGCCAGGCCGGCCTGGGGGAACACCATGTGGTGGCGGGTTACTTCGAGCAGAACCAGGCCGAAGCCCTGGATCTGGCCAAGACGGTGATCGACACCCTGTTCGAGGCCGTTCCCGACTGGACCCAGACCCAGGTGCGCTCCCTGCTGGGCAGCTTCGGCTTCAGCAACGACACCGTGTTCAAGCCGGTGGCGAAACTGAGCGGCGGGGAGAAGGCGCGGCTGGCCCTGGCCCTGATGCTGCTCACCCCGTGCAACCTGCTGGTGCTCGATGAGCCCACCAACCACCTCGACATCCCCGCCAAGCAGATGCTCGAAGAGGCGTTGATGGCCTACGAGGGCGCGGCCCTGCTGGTTTCCCACGACCGCTTCTTCATCGGCCGGGTGGCCAACCGGATCGTCGAGGTGCGCGATGGGGAGCTGGTCCTCTATCGCGGTGACTACGCCTATTACCAGGAGAAGAAACGGGAGGAGGCGCTGGAGAACAAGCGGCTGGAGGAGGAGCGCCGCCTCGCCGCCAGGCGGGAGGAACAGCGGCAGAAGCAGAAGGCCAAGGCCGCCGGCAAGGCAGGCGGGACGTCCGGGGGGAAAGCGGCGGGGAAGGCCGGCCGCTGACCCGGCGCCCTCATCGGCGCGGCGCAAAATACAACTTCATGGTTGCCTAGGCAGGAAGACTCATTTCTCTGGTGTGGTCGTTTCTGTGTGCATAGGCTGACAGGGTCACCCATCCAGGAGCAGCGATGACCATCCAGAACGTCGTCACCGACGGTTGGACTGCGGAGCGAGAAGAGACCTCCGGCACCAGCGATGCCATGGAGGTGTACTTCGAGTGCATCACCACCTGCTCCCTGGAGGACGGTGAGTGCGTCACCCGCTGTGTGGAAGAGCTGCGCGAGCGCCACTGACGCAGCAGGGGCTCGGGGGCAGGCCCTCTCGGGCCAGGGGGGCCACAGGTCGGGGCCGGGACGGGCGTCCTCCGTAGCGCCCTTCCCGGCCCTGCGCCAGAGGGACCGGGCCAGAAGCAGGGGTTGAGCGGATTTCCTGACCATGGCCTAGGCCCTGTAACAGCCGCTACGTGGCATCTTGAAACAGTTCGTAGCTTTGGGCCGGTCAGAAACGCCCCATCGCACAGCCCACCATGTCCGAACCCCTCGCCCTCAGCCTCGGTCAGAAATTCGAGCTGGAGCGGATGACCCGGGCCATCGACGCCACGGGCGATCCCCAGGTTCTGCGGGGTCTGGCCAAACAGCTGCTGCAGGCCTGGCAGAGCCAGAAGGCGGCCACCCAGTGGGTCATGCGCCAGCAGCTGGGGTCTCCCGCCCGCTTCGGCGCCGAGCTCACCATGGACGCCGGCCTGCTTGACGCGCTCCGTCCCGACAGCGGCAAGGGGGGCATGGATGTTCTCTGAGAGCCGAGCTCGGACCTTCTGTTGAGGGCGAGCCCGGGCCCCCTCCTCATCCCTGACGCAGCAGGGCCATGTCGCCAGGGATGAGCCGCAGGTTGACCGTCGCCCCCTGACGGTTCACCGTCAGATTGAGAGTCCCCCCGACCCCGGCCCGCTCGACGGCGTTGATCACCTGGGACGGGTCCCTCACCGCGGCTCCCTGGGCCGCGACGATCACGTCACCGGTCCTGAGACCGCCCCGATCCGCCGGTCCGTTGGGCTGAACAGAAACCACCACCGCTCCCTGGGAAACGCCGGAGCCGCTTCCCGCCCGCACCTCATCGAGCCCCACGCCGATCATGGGGTGGGTGGCCCGGCCGGTGGCCACCAGTTGATCGACGATGCCGCGGGCACGGTTGATCGGAATGGCGAAGCCCAGGCCGGCCCCAGGCCCCGAGCGCACCAGGGTGTTGATTCCCACCACCTCGCCGTCGGCGTTCAGCAGCGGCCCACCGGAGTTGCCCGGGTTGATGGCCGCGTCGGTCTGGATCAGATCCAGCCGCTTGTCGGTGATGCCGAGCTTGCTGGCGTTGCGGTTGAGGCTGCTGATGATCCCCAGGGTGACGGTGTTGTCGAGGCCGAAGGGGTTCCCCACCGCGATCGCCCAGTCGCCCACCTGCAGAGCATCGGAGTTGCCCAGGGGAGCCACCGGCCAGGGGCCCGCCCCCACCAGCCGCACCACCGCGAGGTCGGTGAGCTTGTCGAGACCCACGACCCGCCCCTCGTAGCGCCGGCCGTTCTCGAGACCCACGGTCACCCGGTCGATCTGGTCCACCACGTGGGCGTTGGTGAGCACCAGCCCGTCGGACTGCAGGATCACCCCGCTCCCTTGGCCCCGTTCGGTGCGGCGGGAGGGGGCCCCCTGCTGGGGAATGCCGAAGAACTGACGGAACAGGGGGTCGTTCAGCAGACCCCGGGGCAGGCCGCCGGTGGCGGCCGACTGCACGGTGCGTTCGGTGTCGATGGTGACCACCGCCGGGCCCGCCCGACGGATCGCCGCCGCCACGAAGGATTGCCGCCCGAGCACGGCCGCGGCGGGCTGGGCCAGTCCGGGGGACGTGAGGGTCGGGCTGACGAGGGCCGTGGTGGCCGTGACCGTGGCGGTGGCCGCCGCCGTGACCGTGGCCAGCCCGGCGGCGGCCGCGGCAAGAACGCGGGAGGGACGCATCGTGAAGAAGCTCAGATGGAAAAACCGTAGGCAAGTCCCCGGGAACGAGAAAGGGGAGGCAAACCGGCCTGACCGGCTATACTTTGTAAAGTTTTTTATCGGGTCATGGACACAAGCCGCCTGCTGCTTGCCTTTCTCGCCTTCGGAGCCGCCTGCACCTCCCTCTGGGCCTGGATGCTCGCCACCACCACCGCTCCGTCAGACGGGTGATGATGGGGGGAAGTCCGCGGACTGCGGGGTTCCCATCGCGCCATGACCTCCCTCCTCTCGCAGATCTTCCCGATCGTCTACGGGGCCTGTTTCCTCGTGCTGCTGTGGCAGGCGTTCCGGGTCATGGGGCAGGGGTTCCGCGCCATTCCCCGTCCCGGCGATGCGGGAGCCGCCTCCACGGAGCGCGGTGGCCCGGTCGGTGATCGCACCGGTCGCCTCACCATCCACCCGGAACTCCTGGACGCGGACGGCCAGCTCACCCAGGAGGACCTGCTGACGGTGCGTTTCAGCGGCGACAACGAACAGCCCGCTTTCCCCACCGATCCCAACTGAGCGCAGCCGGCCGGCCGCTGAATAGGCTCCCTGAGGTGAATGCGCCGACCGGCGGAGATCGATGGTGGATCAGAGAACGCGAATCGTGGCGGCTGTGCTCGGGGCACTGAAGCTGCCGCCACGGTTTCGACTCAAGATGGTGAAGGACGACCCCATCCGGCTCGAGCTCAGCCTGACGCCGTCCTACGGCAAGGACCCGATCCTGGTCGGCATCGTCGAATCCCAGGACCTGGTGGCCCGGCGCGACCGGGAGGGTCGCATTCCCCGTGATCTCCAGGGCACCTGGGACTGGACGGTGCGCCATGGCAAGGTCACCACGGGCGGCTGGAACCCGTACCTGAAGGAGGCCCTCCAGACCATGTTCGAGACCGGCCTGCCGGCGATCGTCTACGAGGAAACCACCGGAGAGGCTTACCACCCGGTGGATGGCCTCCGCCACGTGCGCTGAACCCGCCCCTGCCCATCGACGGTCGCCTCGCGGACATCACCGCGGCCCTCGGGCCCGGGGCCACCCTCCTGCTCCAGGCCGAACCCGGCGCCGGCAAGACCACCCGGGTCCCCCTCGCCCTGCTGGAGAGCCTCGGCCCGGAGGGCCGCCTGCTGCTGCTGGAGCCAAGGCGACTGGCGGCCCGGAATGCCGCCCAGCGCCTCGCCACCGGCCTCGGCGAACCTGTCGGCGGGCGCGTGGGCTACAGCGTGCGGCTGGAGTCGCGCACCTCGGCGGCCACCCGGCTGGAGGTGGTCACCGCGGGGCTGTTTCTACGCCGGCTCCAGGCCGATCCCGCCCTCGACGGGGTGGCCTGCGTCATCTTCGACGAATTCCATGAGCGCCAGGCCGAGGCGGATCTGGCCCTGGCCCTGGTGCGTCAGGCCCGCAGCCTGCTGCGTCCCGAGCTGCGCCTGCTGGTGATGTCCGCCACCCTCGATCTGGCGCCCCTGGCCGCCCGGCTGGATGGGGCCAGCGTGATCAGCTGCGAGGGCCGCAGCCATCCGGTGGCGGTGGCCTACCAGCCGCCGCGGCCGGACGAGCGGCTGGAGCGCCAGGTGCTGCGGGCGCTGGAAGGCCACTGGCTGGCCGAACCCGAGCCCAGGGGCACCGCGCTGGTGTTCCTGCCGGGCACCGGGGAGCTGGAGACGGCACGGCGGGCCATCGAGGCCACCCCCTGGGGCCAGGGGCTGGAGGTGGCCCTCCTGCACGGCCAGCTGCCGCTGGCGGCCCAGGGCCAGGCGATCGCGGCCCCCCGGGGGGGGATGGGGAAGGTGGTGCTGGCCACGTCGGTGGCGGAAAGCTCGCTCACGATCGCGGCGGTGACCCTGGTCATCGACAGCGGTCTGAGTCGACGCAGCCGCTTCGACCCTGCCACGGGCATGGATGGGCTGGTCACCCAGCCCGCGAGCCAGGCCAGTGCCGAGCAACGACGGGGTCGGGCCGGCCGGCTGGGGCCCGGGCGATGTGTACGGCTCTGGTCGCCGGCGGAGCAGCAGCGACGGCCCGCCTTCGATCCACCGGAGCTGCTCGAGGTGGATCCCCTGCCGATCGCCCTGCAGCTGGCGGAATGGGGCGGCGCGGAGGACGACGGCCTGCCCTGGCTCACCGCGCCCCCCCGCCGGCCCCTGGAGGAGGCCCGCGGCCTGCTGCGGCAGCTGGGGGCCGTCGATGGCCAGGGACGCATCACCGGCCACGGGCGGGCCATGGCCCGGCTGGGCCTGCATCCGCGCCTGGCCCACATGCTGCTGCGGGCCGCCGACAGGGGCTGGGAGTCCCTCGCCACGGCGGTGGCCGTGCTGCTCAGCGAGCGCGATCCCCTCGATCGCCGCGAGGCCGGCAGCGATCTGATGCGGCGCCTCGACTGGCTGCTGCGCCGCCCCGGGCCGGAGGGGAGCGGGCCGTCGGCGGGCCGGGGCCCCTGGGGCAGCCTCCAGGCCCAGCTGCTGCGCCAGCTCCGCCAGGGGTCGGCCGCGTCGAACCCGGCGCTGGTCGACGGCGGCAGATCGCGCGGTGGCGCCCGCGACGATCCCCGGGACGGACCTGACGACGTCCGTGCCGCCCAGCTGCTGGCCTGGGCCTACCCGGAGCGGCTGGCCCTGGGCCGGGGTCGGGGCGATGGGCACTTCCTGATGCGGAGCGGTCGTGGCGCCGTGCTGCCCCCGGGGGATCCCCTCGCCGCCGCCGACGCCCTGGCGATCGCCAGCGTCGACGGCCAGGGGCAGGAGGCCCGGGTGCGGCTGGCGGTGGCCCTCTCCCGCAGCGGCCTGGAGGAGCTGGTGGCCGGGGAGATCGAGGAGGTGACCGAAGCCCGCTGGGATGGCACCGACCAGCGGGTGCGCTGCGAGCGTCTGCGGCGCAGCGGGGCGCTGGTGCTGGAGCGCCGCCCCTGGCCGGACGCCAGCGGCGAGCTGGTGGAGCGGGCCCTGCTGGAGGGCCTCGAACGGGTGGGACTGGAGGTGCTCCCCTGGTGCCGCACCAGCCGCCAGCTGCAGCAGCGCCTGATGCTGGCCCACCGGCACCTGGGGGCGCCCTGGCCCGACCGATCGCCGGAACGGCTCGGGCAGGACCCGGGGGCCTGGCTGGGGCCCCACCTCGGCGGCCTGCGCACTCTCCAGGACCTGCAGCAGCTCGACCTGGCGGAGATCCTCTGGGGGGATCTGGACTGGTCCCTGCGCCGGGAGCTGGATCGGCTGCTGCCCCTCAGCCAGCCGGTGCCCTCCGGCCGCCGGGTGCCGCTGGACTACGGCAGCGGCACGCCGGTGCTGGCCGTGAAGCTGCAGGAGATGTTCGGCTGTGTTGAAGGGCCGACGGTGCTGGACGGCCGGCTGGCGGTGCGGGTGGAGCTGCTGTCACCGGCAGGGCGCCCGGCGGCGGTGACCAGCGACCTGGCCGGCTTCTGGAGCCAGGGCTACGCCGAGGTGCGCCGCGAGCTGCGCGGCCGCTACCCCCGCCACCCCTGGCCCGAGGATCCCCGCCAGGGCGTTGCCAGCGCCCGCACCAAGGCGGGCCTGGCGCGGGAAGCGCGCGGGGAGCGTCGCTGAGGGGGCCCTCCCTAGGGCAGACCGTCAAGCAGATGGCCGAAGCCGAAGTGGCGCAGGCCTTCCAGGATGCCCAGGCAGCCATGGGCGCGGGCACGGTAGGTGCAGGCGAGCCCCGGCAGGGCCCGCACCAGGCCGGGCTCGGCATTGCCCACCATGACGCTCTGCAGGCCGGTCTCGAACATGGCCAGATCGTTGAGGGAATCCCCGGCGGTAACCACCCGGGCGGGCTCCAGCTCCAGCCACTCCAGCAGGCCCAGCAGGGTGCTGCCCTTGTTGACGCCGGCCGGCAGCACGTCGAGGTACTTGTCGCCGGACACCAGGCAATCCACCCCGTGGGCCTCGATGGCCGCCAGCCGACTGGTGTCCAGCCGCAGGGGGTCGATGCCGTAGGCCAGGCGCCGGTCGGTGCTGAGGGGCTCGGGTGACAGCCCCGGCACCAGCGCCAGCAGGGGCAGCACCTTCTCCGCCCGGCCCCGCCAGAGGGCCTCGATCGGCTCCAGGGCCTGCGGCAGGGGGGTGAGGCTGGCACCGCAGGCCACGGTGCAGCCCACATCGCCGATCACCAGGTGGGGGGGATGGAGTCCCAGGGCGGCCTCCGAAGCCAGCAGCCGGGCGACGGAGCGCAGGTCCCGGCCGGTGCTGAACACCTGCAGCACCCGGTGGCGCTGGGAGGCCAGCCAGCGGTAGAGCCGGCGGCGGGTCGGCACGGTCCCCTCCAGCAGGGTGCCGTCGAGGTCGGTGACCAGCACGAGTTCGCTCTGCCTGGGCAGGGGCGCGGCGAGATGGTCCTGGAGGCGTGCCCGGGGCGCCCGCCGTTGGTCCTCCAGTCCGGGCCCCCAGACGGTGCCGGGGCCGGTGCCGGGGCCGGGGCCGGGGCCGGGGCCGGCATCCGCGCCCGAGGCCTGCCCCGGCAGAGGCCTCAGTGCCATGGCCAGGCCCGGCTGTCAACCGTGCAACCCACACCCGCCTTTGTAGCCCTTGCCACTGTCAAGTCCACTCCATGTTTCGTTACAGTCAGGACTTCACCAAGGGTTCCTTCCATGTCTGACGCTTCCCAGCCCCGCTTCGGCTTCGTCAACTTCGCCGAAACCTGGAACGGCCGCCTGGCCATGATGGGCTTCGTGATCGGCCTGGCGACCGAAATTCTCACCGGCCAAGGCATTCTGGCCCAGGTCGGCCTCGGCTGAAGCCCGGCTGTCCCCCCCAGGCACCATCGCCCCTGGAACCCGTCCAAGGGGCAGGCCGCCGGCCCATCCGGCGGCTTTTTTTGTGGGCCCGTGGCCTGCACCGGGCGGTTCTAGGTTGGATTTCTCGCCAGGCAGCGCCCCCCCGATGGCCCCTTCCGCCACCGCCCCCCGCTTCTATGTGGGCAACCGTCGCGACGGCGCCAGGCTCCTCAGCAGCGCCCTGGTGATCGCCGGAGCCGGGCTGGTGCGCTTCGACCATCCCCTGGGCCGGGCCGTGGCCCTGGTGGCCGGCCTGCTCAGTCTCTACTGGTGGCTCTGCTACCGCCAGCTCAAGCACTGAATCCATGCTCACGGTCCCTGGCAGCAGTGCGTCCCCCCGCCAGCACGACGGCATCCCCCGCTACACGGTCGCCGAGCTCAACCAGGCCATCGGCGCCCTGCTGGAGAGGGGTTTCGCCCCACGCTTCCTGCTGGAGGCCACCGTGGGGCGCCCCCAGCAGAAAAAGGGCCATCTCTGGCTGACCCTCCTCGACGGCCAGGCCAGCGTCCAGGGGGTGATCTGGTCCTCCCAGCTGCAGAAGCTCAGCTTCATGCCCCAGGAGGGGGATGGGGTGGTGGTGGTCGGCAAGCTCAACTTCTGGGCGGCGCGGGCCAGCCTCACGGTGCAGGTGCTGGATGTGCGCCCCAGCCTCACCACCGTCCTGCGCCAGTTCGAGCAGGTGCGCAGCCGGCTGGAGCCGGAGGGGCTCTTCGACCCCGAGCGAAAGCGGCCGCTGCCCCGCTGGCCCCGACGCATCGCCCTGCTCACCAGCGTGCCCAGCGCCGCCCTGGCCGACATGCTGCGCACCGCCAGGGAGCGCTGGCCCGCCACCGACCTGCTGGTGGTGCCGATCCCGGTGCAGGGGAGCGTGGAAGCCCAGATCGTGGGTGTCATCGAGAGCCTGGGCGCCCAGGCCGACCACCTCGGTATCGAAGCCCTCGTCCTGGCCCGCGGCGGTGGCAGCCGGGAGGATCTGGCCGTCTTCGACGGGGAGTCCCTGGCCCGCTGCCTGGCGGCCTGTCGCCGGCCCGTCATCTGCGGCATCGGCCACGAAGATGACGTGACCATCGCCGATCTGGTGGCCGACTATCGGGCGGCCACGCCCACGGCAGCCCTGGTCGCCCTGCTGCCGGATCGCAGCCAGGTGATCCGGGCCCTGCAGCAGGAGCGCGGCCACCTGCAACGGACCCTGGCACTGCGCGTCGAATCGGCCCGTCAACGGCTGAGCGCAAGGCAGGAGCAGCTGCACCTGCTCCACCCCACCCGTCTGCTGAGCCAGCGGCGCCAGTGGCTGGACCAGCGACGACAGCTGCTGCAGGCGCTCTCGCCTCGGCATCTCCTGGCCAGGGGCTTCAGCTTACTTCGGGATGGCGATGGTCGCCTGCTGCGCTCGGTGAGCCAGGTGCGGCCAGGGGCAGCCATCACCGCCGAGCTGGCGGATGGTCGGATGGCCCTGCAGGTGCAGGCCATCGAGCCGGACGGGCCTGGTCCCTGACCCCTGGCCCTGGACAGCGCCCCAGCGTCCTTTTCTGCCATCTGCCCGTCGTTCCGGCTGGCTCCCTCCGTTTCCGTCTTGCCCACTCCCATGGCCAAACCCTCCCCCCGAGCCGGCGCCTCCGCCAAAGCCACGGACCATCTCTCCAGCCAGGACGCCGATGGCGCTCGGACCGCGGGAACCCAAGGGCACGGGGCGGACGGGGAACGGGACGGCAGCGACATGGCCCAGGAGCTCAGCTTCCGTGAAGCCCAGACGGCTCTCGAGCTCTGCCTGGCCCAGCTGCAGGACCAGGATCTGGATGTGGAGGCGATGGCCGGTCTCTACCGCCGGGCCCTGGCCTATGCCGAACGCTGCGAGGCGGTGCTGGCCCGGGTGGAGCAGCAGGTGATGCAATGGGATCCCGGCCAGCCGGATCTGGCCCCCACGCCCTACACCCCATGAGTGACGACCCCACGTCCAGCCGCAGCGGCCCCGGCGGCCTCAGCTGGATGGCCTGGATCTATCTGCTGCTGGCCGTCGCCGGTGGGGTGCTCCCCTGGCTGGCCAATCTGGAGTTCATCCGCAGCGCAGGCTCGGCCTTCGATCTGGGATTGTTCATCCGCCAGGCCAACGCCAATCCAGCCGCCCGCTCCCTCTCCAGCGATCTGGCGATCGGGGCAACGGCCGTCACGATCTGGATGGTGCGCGAGAGCCGTCGTCTCGGCATGCGGGGGCTGGGCTGGGTGCTGCTGAGCTGCGTGACGATCGCCTTCGCGTTCGGGGCGCCCCTGTTCCTGCATCTGCGCGAACGTCGGCTGTTGGAGCTGGCCCGTCTCAGCCCGGCCGCGCCGGAGACGGCTGGTTAGGGTTCAGGACCCATCACCCTGGCGACCGCCCGTATCGCCGCTGGACGTGGCCTCCACATCGACGGCGTCGACCGTGATGGTCACGTCACGGGCATCGATCTCGGCAGGGGAGCGGGGTCCCCAGAAGATCGAACCGGACGGCTCCCCCGGCGCCGATGCAGGGGTATCGCCAGCGGTGAAGGGACTGCCGCAGGCCGGGCAGACGTCGGTGCCGAGGCTGGCGAAGCCGCAGCTGGGACAGGTGCGCAGGCGGCGCCGAAGCAGCTGCCAGCCGATCAGGGCGGCTCCTCCCGCCAGCAGGGGCAGGAGCAGCAGGGTGAGGGTGAGTCCGCCGATGACGTCAAGCAGCAGGCGACCGGCGGAGGTGGGGATCAAGAGCAGCGCCGCCGCCACGCCGATCCACAGCCAGGGGATGCGCCGTTCCATCAGCGCTGGAAGCGTGGATCGTTCTCGATCCAGCGCTCCAGGGCCGCCAGCCCCTCGAGGCCAGCCCAGCCGAGCAGCAGGGCCGCCACGAGCCAGGCCGCCAGCAGGCCCAGGCCCACGAGCAGCGGAATCAACGCCAGGGTGGTGAGACCGATCAGCACGACCGCGCCCACCGCCATCGAGACCAGCGCCAGGCTGGCCGGCAGAGGGGGGATCCGGAGGGCAGGCTTGGCCAAGGGTCCATCCAATCAGACCCTTCCATCCTGACCCGAAACGGGCCGATCCTCAGCGGGGCAGAGGTGTCGATGGCCCCCCAGCCGCCCCGCCGGATAGCACCACACTGAAGCACTGGCCGAAGTAGAGCACGGCACCCACCAGCCAGACCCAGAGCGTCAGCAGCAGCACGCCCCCCACCACCCCGTAGGCCTGGAAGCGAGAGCCGAGGGCGAGCAGGCTCCTGCCCAGCAGCAGGTTGGAGAGGGTGAGGCTGCCGCTCACCAGCAGGGCGCCAGGAATGAGAGGGCGGAAGGGGATCCGGCGCGACGGCAGCATCCAGAGGAACAGGAGGGTGGCGCCGAAGCCGATCAGCAGGGAGACGAGCAGATCCAGCCCGAAGGACAGGGAGCTCAGCCGCAGCAGGGGGCCGGGCAGGAAGGCCTGCAGCTGGTCATGGAAGCCCCTGGAGCCGAACAGGCGCACCGTGCTGAAGAGCTGGTCGACCACGAGGAGCAGGCCGACGAACAGCAGCAGCACCAGGGCCTTCAGCCGCAGGGCCAGAAACCGGCGCACATGCTCCTGCCAGCGCAGGTGGTCGAACCCGAAGGGGCGATTCCACCAGAGCCGATCGGCCCCGCGCTGGAGCGTGAGATAGATGTTGCTGGCGCTGAGGGCCAGAAGCACCAGGCCGAGGATGCCGGCGCCGAATCCCTGGTTGGTGAACCGTCGCAGGGTGGCCTCGAAGCCCGGCAGGGCGGACGCGGGCAGCACCTGGCCGACGAGCACGATCAGCCGATCGAAACGCTCCACGTCCCTGCCGAGAAGCCGCGAGGCCACCGACAGCGCGATCAGCAGGGCCGGGAAGAACGACTGCAGCGTGTGGTATGCGAAAGCAGCGCTCAAGTCCACGCAGTCCGCCCGCAGCCACAACAGATAGGCCTTCCAGAACGGACGGAGGCGACGACGCCACTTCACGACAGACCGATCATCAAGGGTGGGAGCTGCAGCATTCCCGCATCCTGGCCTGCCCGGAGTCTTGTCTGCCCGGAGCCTTGTCTGCCCGGAGCCTTGTCTGGCCGGAGCCACCCGCCTACACAGCCGTCCGCTGCCCGGGGCTGTCGGATGCCCGGGGCGTCTCCCCAGGTCGGGCCCGCGTGCTGGCCAAGGTG
>NZ_ASAC01000002.1:0-28661 GCF_009834675.1 Cyanobium sp. Copco_Reservoir_LC18 | reverse complement strand
TCTGACTCCCATGCCACGGGACCGGCCCGGGCTCAGACGGCGAAGGAGCTGCCGCAGCCGCAGGTCTGGGAGGCGTTGGGGTTGGTGAAGTTGAAACCGCCGCCGATCAGGGCCGACGAGAAATCCAGCTGCATGCCGTAGATGTACAGCAGGCTCTTGGGGTCGCACACCACCCGGAAGCTGGGGGCGCCGGCGGGTTCGTAGGTGTAGGTCTCGTCGTCGGGAAGGATCTCCGCTCCGTCGATGAAATCCATCGTGTAGCTCATGCCGCTGCAGCCGCCGGAGCGCACGCCCACCCGCAGCACCTTCTCGCCCCCCTGGGACGCCATCAGGGTGCCCAGCTGGCGCATGGCCGGTTCGGTGATCAGGATGCCCTTGCCGTCCACACCGGTGTGGACGGCAAGGGCATCCTGATCACCGAACCTCGGGGTCTGGGTGGGGCTGCTCATCGATCGCAGGGGGGTCGGATGGGGGGAATCGGGCCGCCGGACGACGCGGTGAACGACCACTCTATGGAGATCCCTCCCCCGTGGGTCGGCTCCGGTCCATAGAGTCAGGACCAGAACGGGAATCGAAGGGTGCGGGTCGCCATCGTGGGTGCGGGTCTGGCCGGTCTGAGCGCGGCCGTCGATCTGGTCGACGCCGGTCACACGGTCGATCTGTACGAATCCCGCCCCTTCATGGGGGGCAAGGTGGGCAGCTGGGAGGACCCGGACGGCAACCACATCGAGATGGGGCTGCACGTCTTCTTCTTCAACTACGCCAACCTCTTCGCCCTGATGCGCAAGGTGGGGGCCATCGACAATCTCCTGCCCAAGGAGCACTGGCACCTGTTCGTCAACCGCGGCGGCGACCTGCGGGCCCTGGACTTCCGTTTTCCCATCGGGGCCCCCTTCAACGGCCTCAAGGCCTTCTTCACCACCCCCCAGCTCGACTGGATCGACAAGCTGCGCAATGCCCTCGCCCTGGGGACGAGCCCGATCGTCCGGGGGCTGGTGGATTACGAGGGGGCGATGAAGGTGATCCGCTCCCTCGATGCCATCAGCTTCCAGCAGTGGTTCCTCAGCCATGGGGGCAGCCCCCGCAGCATTGAGAGGATGTGGAACCCGATCGCCTATGCGCTCGGCTTCATCGACTGCGAGGCCATCTCGGCCCGCTGCATGCTCACGATCTTCATGATGTTCGCCTCCCGCACGGAGGCCTCCAAGCTCAACCTGCTCAAGGGATCCCCCCACCGCTGGCTGACCGGTCCGATCCTCGATTACATCCAGGCCCGTGGCGGCCGCCTGCACCTGCGCCACCGGGTCAGCGAGGTGCGCCACGAAGAGCGCAACGGCCAGACCGTGGTCACGTCCCTGGTGCTGGGCACCCCTGACGGAGAGAAGCGGGTGGAGGCCGACGCCTACCTGGCCGCCTGCGATGTGCCGGGGGCCCAGCGGCTGCTGCCCCAGGCCTGGCGCCGTTTCCCCGAGTTCGCCGCCATCGACCGGCTGGAGACGGTGCCGGTGGCCACCGTCCAGCTGCGCTACGACGGCTGGGTGACCGAGCTGGGCGACGGCGCCGGCCCCGACGCCCGCCGGGCCGACGTGGGCCGTCCGGTTGGCCTCGACAACCTTCTGTACACGGCCGATGCCGACTTCAGCTGTTTCGCCGACCTCGCCCTGACCAGCCCGGCCGACTACCGGCGGGAGGGCCTGGGTTCCCTGCTGCAGTGCGTGCTCACCCCCGGTGATCCCTGGATCCCCCGGAAGACGGAGGAGATCGTCGCCCACACCGACCGTCAGGTGCGTGAGCTGTTCCCCTCCGCCGCCGGCCTCCAGCTCGTCTGGAGCAACGTGGTGAAACTGGCCCAGTCCCTTTACCGGGAAGCGCCCGGGATGGAGCCGTTCCGCCCCGCCCAGCGCACCCCCGTGGCCAACTTCTTTCTGGCCGGGAGCTACACCCGCCAGGACTACATCGATTCGATGGAGGGGGCCACCATGAGCGGACGGCTGGCGGCCGCCGCCATCCTGGATCAGCCGGTGGCGCTGGCCACCTGCGCCGCGGTGGCCTAGGAGCACAACCATGGGGAAATGGCTTGAGCACAGTGTCACCACCGAGATCCAGGCCCCGGTGGGCAGGGTCTGGGAGGTGTGGAGCGATCTGGAGGCCATGCCCCGCTGGATGCGCTGGATCGAGTCGGTCGTCACCCTGGACGATCCGGACCTGACGGACTGGACCCTGGCGGCCCAGGGGTTCCGCTTCCACTGGAAGGCCCGGATCACCGAAAGGGTGAACTCCCAGAGGCTGCACTGGGAATCGGTGGGTGGCCTGCCCACCAAAGGGGCCGTCCGCTTCTATCCCCTCGGGCCCGACCTCACGGCGGTGAAGCTCACCGTCAGCTATGAACTTCCCGGCGCGCTTGCACCCCTGATGGAACCCACCATCATGGGTGGCATCGTCACCAAAGAACTGCAGGCCAACCTTGATCGATTTCGCGACCTGGTGGAGAAGGGCTGACGGGTGCCTCGACGGGCGCCTCGCGCTCGGTGCCCTCACCGGGCTGATGCTGACCGGATGCGGTGCGTCCCCAACGGCGGAAGCGCCGCCGGCGCCGCCGCCCCCCCGCCCGGCCGCCCCCACGGCGTCCTCCGGTGCCGTCCCCGAGGGCCTCACCCCCCTGCCCACCTCCCAGCAGGTGGTCAACGCCTTCCGCATGGGTCGGCAGGATCCCTTCGGATCGCTGGTGCCTGAGCTGGTCCCCGGGGCGGCGGCGGCTGGCACCACGGCTCGGGCCGCCGCCACGCCGCCGCCCTTCCTGAAGGACTTCCGCGTCACCGGCGTCATCGCCAGCGGCGGCCAGAGCGAAGCGGTGGTGACCTACCGGCAGCTCAGCGGCAGCCTGCGCCCGGGGGACCGCGGCGGTCGCACCACCGATCTGCTGCCCTCCGGCTGGAGTGTGGCGTCCGTGGATGTCCCCAACGGACGGCTGGTCCTGCAGAGCGGCAGTCGCCGGGTCAAGGTCGAGCTCTGAGGGCTCGGCTGCAGGCCTCCACCAGGCCCTCCAGGTCGTGGGGGTCCGCCTCTTCGTCCACCCTCCCGAGCCGCTCCCGGCAGCGGCGGCTGGTCTGGGGGCCGATCGAGACCACCCGCACCCCCTCCAGCCGTTCGAGCCAGGTTTCCCCGAAGCTGCCGGCCAGCAGCTGGGCGGTGTGCTCCACCGTCTTGCCGCTGCTGAAGGTGATGGCATCCAGCCTGCGTCGCTCCAGGGCCTGCAGCGCCCCGCTGGGGAGTCCGGCCGGACAGCGGGTCTCGTAGGCGGCCACCTCCACCACCCGGGCGCCGGCCGCGGCGAAGGCCTCCGCCAGCACCGTGCGGCCGCCGCTCTGCACCCGCGGCAGCAGCAGCCGCTGCCCCCAGCCCGACACCGGAAAGTGCTCGATCAGGCTGTCGGCCACGAAGGCCGGGGGCACGAAATCGGCGGGGGCCCCCAGGGCCTCCAGGGCCTCGGCGGTCTTGCGCCCCACCGCCGCCAGCCGCACCCCCCGGGGCCGTCCGGCCAGGCTGCTCCCCCGGCGAGCCAGCCGCTGCTCCACGGCGTCCACACCATTGGCGCTCGAGAAGAGGATCCAGTGGAACTGATCCAGTTCCGCCAGGGCATCGTCGAGGGGGCCCCAGAGATCGGGGGGGCCGATCACCAGGGCCGGCAGGTCGATGACACCGGCGCCGGCCTGCTCGAACAGCTGGCGGGCCGCCCCCAGCTGGGTTTCGGCCCGGGTCACGGCGACCGTGCGGCCCGCCAGCGGCAACGTCTTGTCCATCAGGCGTCCAGCCGCACGAGGGCGCCGGCCCGGTGGGCCAGCTCCCGGGCCTGCTGCGGCTCCCCCTGGGCCTCCAGCAGGGCGATCGCCCGCCGGAACCCCTCGCGGGCGCCGGGAATGTCGCCGGCCATCAGCAGGGCCGCCGCCAGGTTGCGCTGGGCGTCGGCGTGCTCCGGGGCCAGGCCCAGGGCCCGGCGGTAGGCCTCGATGGCCTCCAGCAGACGGCCCCGCTGGCGTTCGATCAGCCCCAGGTTGAACCAGGCCAGGGGCAGTTCCGGGCAGAGGTCGGTGACCGTTGCCGTCAGGGCCGCCGCCTCCTCCAGCTCCCCCTGGCGCAGCAGCAGGGCCCCGAGGTTGAGCCGGGCTCCCACGCTGAGCCGTCCATCCAGGGGCAGGGCCAGGGCCTGGCGGTAGAGGGCGGCGGCGGCGGCCGGTTCGTCCGGGCCGCGGGCGATGGCGAGGTGGAGGAGCAGTTCGTAGCGCTCGGCGTGGTCGTCGGCCCCGGCACGGGCCAGCCCCTCCTCGAGCAGGGCGAGGCCCCGGCGGCGCTGGCCCTGGCTCACCTCCAGGGCCCCCAGCTTGGCGCAGGCGTAGGGATCCCCCGGCCGGGCGGCCAGCTCCGCCTCCATGGCCGCGCGGAGGCGGGCCGCCTTGTCGCGCCGGGTCACCAGCTCGGGGCGGTACCCCTCGTGCACCAGGGCCGGCTCCGGGCAGGCCACCACCTGCCAGTCGGGTTCCTGCCCCAGCAGCGTGGCCACGCTGTCGTCGACCATGGCGTGGTACCGGCGGCTCCATCGGATCGCCGGATGGCGGCGGAACAGGCGGCTGACGCTGGAATAGGGCGACTGGGCGGCCCCCAGCTCCTGGCGCAGCAGGTTGACCAGCAGCACCCGGGGCTGCTCCATCAGGGCCCGCAGGGGCGCGCGGGCTTCGGGCCGCAGCCATTCATCCGCATCCAGCACCAGCACCCAGTCGCCCGTCACCAGATCCAGGGCGTGGTTGCGGGCGGGCGCGAAGTCCCCCGGCCAGTCGAGGTGGTGGACGCTGGCGCCGCAGGCGGCGGCGATTTCAGGGGTGCCGTCGTCGGAGCCGGTGTCCACCACCACCATCTCGTCGACGAAGCCGGCCACCGAAGCCAGGCAGCGCTCCAGTCGCTCGGCCTCGTTGCGCACGATCATCGACAGGCTCAGCATCGGACGCTGCGGGGCAGGACGGTCGTGCCAGGAGGCTAGGTGTCGGTGGGGGCTCAGTCGGTGAAGTCCACCGCGGCCGCGGCGCTGGCGGTGGTGCTGGCGGAGGCGGCGGGGGTGGCGCTCCCCTGGGACCCGAAGCCGAGGCGGCCCAGCAGTTCGCCCTGGGCCAGGGCCATCTGCCCCGGCGACCAGGCGGCCGGCACCGCCGGATCCAGAAGGGAGACCAGGGACTCCCAGGCATAGGGGCTGCCGTAGACGGCCAGGCCCGCCAGCCGGCCGGCGGCCTGGAGCTGGCGGATCACCGCCGGCCAGGGGTCGGGGCCGTCGGCCCGGCCCCGGAACGGGTTGCCGCGCACGAACAGCTGCAGCAGCACCGGCCCCTCGCCCAGCCGCCCCAGGGCCAGGGGGGCCTCCCCGTCCCCGCTCCAGGGGGAGGGGCCCTGGCCGTCGATCAGGCAGGTTCGCCATCCGGCCGCCGCCGGCAGGGCCAGGGCCGGGGCGCCCGCCGGCAGGAAGGGGCAGGCCAGGCTGTTGTCGAGGCGGATCAGGTTCACCCCGGGGCCGCCGGGCACCGGGCCCCGCCCCCGCACCACCAGGCTGCGCCGCACCAGCTCCAGGGCCAGCGCCCGGTCGGCGGGGGCGGGGCCGTTGCTGAGGCCGCCCAGGGGGGCCAGGGGGTCGACGTCGGGGTCGGCGAGGCAGCGCCCCAGGGCCCGGCGGCGCCGCCGCTGGCTGGCCTGCAGTTGCTCCAGGCTCAGCCGGCCGCCGGCCACCGCCGCCACGATGGCGTCGATCGCCCCGTCGGCGTCCCCCGGCATCAGCCCCAGGTCGGCGCCCGCCTCCAGGGCCAGCACCGCGGCCTCCGAGGCGCCGTAGCGGCCGGCGATCGCCTCCATCACCAGGGCGTCGGTGACGACCAGCCCCCCGAAACCGAGCTCCTGGCGCAGCAGTCCCGTGAGCACCGCCCGCGACAGGGTGGCCGGATGGTGGGGGTCGAAGGCCGGCAGCAGCAGGTGGCCGGTCATCACCGCGGCCACCTCCGCCGCGATGGCCTGCCGGAAGGGCGGCAGCTCCACCGCCTCCAGGCGCCCGCGGCCATGGGGGATGAGGGGCAGCTCCAGGTGGGAGTCGCTGGCGGTGTCGCCGTGGCCGGGGAAGTGCTTGGCGCAGGCGAGCACGCCTTCGGCCTGGACGCCGCGGCAGAAGGCGGCCGCCAGGGCCCCGGCCGTGGCCGGGTCCTCGCCCCAGGCCCGCACGTTGATCACCGGGTTGGCCGGGTTGTTGTTGACATCGCAGACCGGGGCGAGCACCCAGTTGAGCCCCAGCTGGCGCGCCTCCCGGCCCGTGCAGGCGCCGTAGCGCCGGGCCAGATCCACGGCCAGGGCTGGATCCTCGGCGTGGATCCGGGCCAGGGCCAGGGGCGGCACCAGCCAGCTGGCCCCCTCGAAGCGCTGGCCCACCCCCTCCTCCACATCGGCGCAGAGCAGCAGCGGCGCGCCGGCCCAGGCCTCCAGCTGGCGGGTGCGCAGCCGCAGTTCGGCGGCGCTGCCCCCCAGCAGGATCACCCCGCCCACGCCCCGCTCCAGCAGGCGCCGCAGGCTGGCGTTGTCCAGCTCCCAGCGGGGGTAGCGCCGCTGGCCATCGGCGGGATGGCCGCTGCAGCGCACCACCAGCAGTTCGGCGGCCAGGCGATCCAGTGCCTCGGGGGGGAGGGGGGCCTGGGGCGAATCGGGGAGGTCAGCCATGGGCGGGATCAGCTGTCGGCGTCGCTGTCGATGCCGCGGTCGCCCGCCGCATCCGCCTCGCCCGCCTCCGCCAGCGGCTCCTCCCGCCCGCGCCGCTCCGTCTCCAGGCGCTGCAGCAGTCCGAGCACCGTGTTGCCCTTCTCCAGACCCCGGTCGAGGACGAACACCACCTCCGGGGTGCGGCGCATCTTGAGGCGCCGGCCCAGCTCCCCCTTCACGTAGGCGGACGCCGCCTGCAGGCCCGCCATGGCCACCTCGCGATCCTCGGCGCTGCCGAAGATGCTCACGAAGATCCGGCAGTGCTGCAGGTCGCCGGCCACCTCAACGTTGGTGACGCTGACCATGCCGTGGTGGACCCGCTCGTCCTTGATGCCGCTCATCAGCAGCTCGCTCACCTCACGGCGGATCAGGGCCGCCACCCGTTCCACCCGTCGGCTCTGGGCCATGACTACGACAGCGGTGCCGACTGCACCATGGCACGCAGCACCAGGGTGAGGCTGACCAGTCCGCTGATCAGGGCGCCCACCAGCGCCACCGCCGTGACCGGGTTGCTGCGGCGCCGCGCCAGGGGCTCGAACACCGAGTTGAACACCCCCAGGCTGAAGGCGATCAGATAGCGCGGATAGCGCGTCACATTGACGAAGAAGTCCTTCATGGCCTCGGCGACGGTCCTGGACGGATGCTGGCTACTCTGCCGCCCGGGGCCACGCCCAGCCGGCCCGGAGGGTCCATGGAGCTGCATCAGTTCAGACATTCCGCCTTCTGCGAGAAGGTGCGGTTGCTCCTGGCCCGCAAGGGACTCGAGGCCACCATCATCGAGGTGACCCCCGGCCTTGGGCAGCTGGAGCTGTTCCGTCTCTCCGGGCAGCGGCAGGTGCCGGTGCTGGTGGATGGGGGCGAGGTGATCGCCGATTCCACGGCCATCGCCCTGCATCTGGAGGCCACCCACCCCGAGCCGCCCCTGCTGCCGGCCGATCCGGTCGCCCGCGCCCGGGTGCTGCTGCTGGAGGACTGGGCCGACACCGCCCTGGCCCGCGGCGCCCGTCTGGCCCTGCTCCAGGCCGCGGCCACCGATCCGGTGCTGCGCGCCGCCCTGTTGCCCGAGGCCACCCCCGCGCCCCTGCGGGATCTGGTGGGGGCCCTGCCCGGCGGCCTGCTCGGCTCCGCCACCGAGGCGATGCGCGACCTGCTCGGGCCCTGTGAGGTGCGCCAGCTGCACCGCAGCCTCGAGCAGCTCGCCCTTCTGGTCAGCGAGCGCCCCTACCTGGAGGGCGACGGGCTCACCCTGGCGGACATCGCCGTGGCGGCCCAGCTGTATCTGCTGAAGTTCCCGGCCTGCGCCGGCGCCCCCCTGGCGGGGCGCGGGGTGGAGGGCATCGCCGACAACCCGCTGCTGGAGCCCCTGTTCTCCTGGCGCGACCGGGTGCACGCCGCGGTGGGTCGGGGCTGAGGCCTTCCGCCGGCGCAGGGCCACCACCGGCCAGGATGGGGGCCGCCGTTGTTCTGGCCGTGTCCGATCCGCTGCTGCGGGAGCTCGACCACTACGTGGTGCTGGAGCCCGGCAAGGGCGAAAGCATCCTCAGCGCCGCCGAGACCCAGGACTGGCTGGCCGGCCACCTGGCGGCCCTGGCCGAGCCCCCGGCTGACCTGGCCGATCTGGCTGATCCCGAGGCCCGGGCCGGCCGGCTGCTGGACACCGCCTGCGAACTGGAACTGGCCCCGGGCTGCGCGATCCAGTGGTTCGCCGTACGGCTGGAGCCGCCGGCCTAACCGCTCCGGCGGCCCTCAGTTGAGCGAGGCGCGGGCCTGCCCGTCGGCGTCCTGGAGCCGGACGGGGTCGGCCGGAGGCCGGGAAGGGTCCCGCAGCACCGAGGGCAGGGCCTCGAGCACCTGGCGGGCCACCGCGGCGGGAGGCCCCCCGTGCTGGGTCACCGTCAGGTCGGCCTGGGCATAGAGGGGCCGGCGCCCGCGCAGCAGCGCCTCCAGCCGGGCGGCGGGATCGGGGGCATCGAGCAGCGGCCTGGGGGTGGGGTCGGCGGCCAGACGGCGCAGCAGCTCCTCCTCCGGGGCGTCGAGCCACACCACCAGCCCCTGGCGCATGTGACCCCAGTTCTCCGGCCGGGTCACCGCCCCGCCGCCGGTGGCCACCACCAGGGAATGCCAGCTGGCGATGCCGTTGAGCACGGCGGTCTCCAGGGTGCGGAAGGCGTCCTCCCCTTCGCTGGCGAAGATCTCGGCGATCGGCCGGCCGGCCACCTCTGTCAGGGCGGCATCGGCATCGATGAAGCGATAGCCGAGGGCTTCGGCCAGGGGGCGTCCCACGGCGCTCTTGCCGGCCCCCATCATCCCCACCAGGTAGATGTTGAGGCCATCGAGACGGCGGGCCAGGTCCCGGTGCGAGGGGCGGGGCAGGGCGTCATCGTCTGGGGCCATGGGTGTGCGGTCGGCGGCGGTCCGGACCCCGTTTCTAGGATGGGCGTTCCCTGGGCCTCGGCGATGACCGCAACCCGGTTGACCGCCCCTCCGGCGGCACCCTCCCCCACCACCGCCGCCCATGGGCGTGGCCGCCTCTGCGTGATCACCCGCCGGGCGACCTTCAGCGCCAGCCACCTCTACCGGCTGCCGGAACTGGATGACGCCGAGAACACGCGGCGCTTCGGCCGCTGCAGCCTGGCTCCGGGCCACGGCCACAACTACGAACTCACCGTGGCGATGGGCGGCCCGCTCGACGCCGACGGCATGGTGCTCAACCTCTCCGACGTCAAGCACGCCATCCGGCGGGAGGTGACCGAGCCGCTCGACTTCCGTTTCCTCAACGAGGTCTGGCCCGAGTTCGACCTCTCCCGCCCCGAGGGCCGGCTGCCCACCACCGAGGCCCTGCTGCTGGCGATCCGCCAGCGCCTGGCCCCCCATCTGCCCCTGGTGGCCCTGCGCCTCCACGAACACCCCAACCTCTGGGCCGACGTGCTCTGCGGTCCCACCATCGATCCCATGGAAGCCTTCCTCTCGATCCGCACCCACTTCGCCGCGGCCCACCGCCTGGCCCGCCCCGAGCTCAGCCAGGGCGAGAACGAGGCGATCTACGGCAAGTGCGCCCGCCCCCACGGCCACGGCCACAACTACCTGCTCGACGTCACCGTGCGGGGTCCGATCGATGCCCGCACCGGCATGGTCTGCGACCTCGCCCAGCTGCAGCGCCTCGTGGACGAGCTGGTGGTGGAGCCCTTCGACCACACCTTCCTGAACAAGGACGTGGCCCACTTCGCCGCGTGCGTTCCCACCGCGGAGAACATCGCCCTCCACATCGCCGACCTGCTCAGTGCCCCCATCGCCGCCACCGGCGCCCGGCTGCACAAGGTGCGTCTGCAGGAGAGTCCCAACAACGCCGCCGAGGTCTTCGCCGAGACCCCCCAGCTGGAGATGGTCCCCGCCGCCCTCGAAGCCCTCGCGGCCGTTTGAGTCCGGCGGCAACGGCCGAGCTGCGGCTTGTGCTGGCGGTCAGCCTCGACGGCCGCCTGGCACCCGCCGAAGGGGGGGCGGCCCAGCTGGGGGGCGCTGCTGATCGGCAGGTGCTGGAGGAGGCCCTGGCCTGGGCCGATGCGGCCCTGGTGGGCGCTGAGACCCTGCGGCGCCACGGCAGCACCTGCCTGATCCACAGCCCCGGCCTGCTGGCGGCCCGCCGCTGCCAGGGCCGCGCCGCCCAGCCGATCGCCATCGCCGTCAGCCGCAGCGGCCGGCTGCCCGCCGCGTTGCCCTTCTTTCGCCAGCCCCTGGAGCGCTGGCTGCTCCAGGCCGCCCCGGTGCCCTCTGAGGCCCCCGCCGAGGGCTTCGGGCGTCGCCTGCCCATGGAGAGCTGGCCCCAGGCCCTGGCGGCCCTGGCGGCCCTGGGTCAGAGGCGCATTGCCGTGCTCGGCGGGGCCCAGCTGGCGGCGGCCCTGGCGGCCGAGGACCTGCTCGATGAACTCCAGCTCACCGTCTGCCCCCGTCTGCTGGGCGGGCCCCATGGCTGGCTGCCGGCCGACGCCTGCGTGGCTCCGGGGGCCCGCACGGGCTGGCGGCTGGTGGAGCACCGGGCGCTGCCGGGGGAGGAGCTGCTGCTGCGCTGGCGGCGGCCCGGGGCTCAGGGCGTGACCTCCTGAAGGCCGTAGCTGCCGAAACGCCGGCCCAGTTCCCGCAGCGGCATGTCCCGCAGGCTGTCGGTGGGCAGGCCGAACATCCTGGCCAGACAGCGCTTGACCACCTCTTCGCTGTCATCGCCGAAGCGGCCGCTGACCATCTCGGTGAGCACCCCCAGGCTGCGGCCGCTGTTGTCGGTCTCCTCGATCAGGCACTTGCTGGTGGGCACCGCCAGCTTGCGACAGGGATCCTGCAGGCTCTTCTCCAGGTCGGCCCGGCCAGCCGAGACCGTCTCCACGCAGACCCTGGTCAGCTGGTTCTCCAGCTGGGGACGCAGCAGCATCAGCACCGGCCGCAGCAGTCCGGCCCGGGCGGGGGCCGCCGGCACCACCAGCGCCGCGGCGGCCGTCAGGAGCATCAGGATCCGCAGGGGCTTGGCCATGGCGGGGGAAGGACGCTCGGTCGCAGGGAATCAACCGTTAGTTTTGCTCCTGCCCCGTCCCCCCTGCGTTGCCAGCGGCCATGGCCGAGCTGCAAGTCCGCTGGCACCAGGCAACGCGCGAGATCCCGGAAGACCAGTGGCAGGCCCTGGTGGGCGGCGCCGGGGCCACGACCGCGGCGGTCGATCGCCCCTTCTACGGCTGGCGCTGGCTGCACCACCTGGAGGCCAGCGGCAGCATCGTGCCCCGCCAGGGCTGGCAGCCCTGTCACCTGGGGCTCTGGCGCGGCGGGTGGCTGGTGGCCCTGGCGCCCCTGTACCTGAAGGGCCACAGCTACGGGGAATTCGTCTTCGACCAGTCCTTCGCCCAGCTCGCCGGCCAGCTCGGGCTGCGCTACTACCCCAAGCTCGTCGGCATGAGCCCGGTGAGCCCGGTGCAGGGCTACCGGTTCCATGTGGCCCCCGGCGAGGATGGGGCGGCCCTCACCCGGCGGATGCTGGCCGAGATCGACGGCTTCTGCCGGCGCCAGGGGATCCTCAGCTGCAACTTCCTCTATGTGGATCCCGCCTGGCAGCCCCTGGCGGAGGCCGCCGGCTGCGCCCTGTGGATCAACCAGCAGAGCGAATGGCGCAACCCGGGCCATGCCGACTTCGAGGCCTATCTGGCCAGCTTCAACGCCAACCAGCGCCGCAACATCCGCCGCGAACGCCGTTCCGTGGCCGAGGCGGGGCTGACGGTCACGCCCCTGGCGGGGGAGGCGATCCCGCCGCGCCTGCTGGAGCGCATGCACCGGTTCTACGAGCAGCACTGCAGCCGCTGGGGGCCCTGGGGCAGCAAGTACCTCACCGAATCCTTCTTCCAGGCGGCCGCCACCGACCTGCGCCAGCACCTGGTGCTGTTCAGCGCCCATCGGGGCGATCCGATGCAGCCCCTGGCCATGTCGCTCTGCGTGCATGAGGCCCCCGGCCTCTGGGGCCGCTACTGGGGCAGCGACATCGAACTCGACAACCTGCACTTCGAGGTCTGCTACTACGCCCCGATCGCCTGGGCCATCGAGCGCGGCCTGGAGAGCTTCGATCCCGGGGCCGGCGGCAGCCACAAGCGGCGCCGGGGCTTCGTGGCCCAGCCCCGGGCCAGCCTGCACCGCTGGTACGACCCCCGCTTCGACGCCATCCTGCGGGACTGGCTGCCGGGCGCCAACCGGGAGATGCAGGCGGCGATCGCGGCGATGAACGCGGAGCTCCCCTTCACCGCTTCCTACGATCCCCCCCATGCACCCCGACCCGACCCCCCGCCAGAGCCTGGATGAGGCGCTTTCCCAGCGCTTCATCCACCTCGACGCGGCGGGCTATTTCCTGATCAAGGTGGATGCCGCCGCCGGTGAGCTGGTGGCCGAGCACTATGGCAACGGCATCGATGAACGGGGCCTGGCCACCGACCCCGACACCGGTGAGGTGCTCAGCTGCCGGGGCGGCGACCCGCGGGCCCCCCGGGCCGTGTATCGGGGCCGCAGTGCCAAGGAACTCGGCATCGCCCTGACCGAGGGGGACGGCCCCCATCCCCTGTCGCGGCTCGACCACGCCCTCTACCTGGGCCGGGAGCTCCAGAAGGCGGAGCAGTGCCTCGCGTCGGGCCTGCCCTACGTGCAGGACTAGGTCCAGCCCGCCCCGGAACCTGTTCAGCCGGCGGCGACCAGACGGCAGCGACCGTCCATCATCAGGACCCCCAGGCCGCCCCCCTTCTCCAGGGCGTGTTCCTCGAAGGTGAGGGCACGGCGGTCGATCGTGGTGTGGTGCTCCACGTCGTGGTGCTGATCCGGATGCAGCACCGTCGGGGGCTTCACCGCCGCGATGCCGGGGAGCTGCTGGCTGGTGGGGGCATGGCCCAAGGCCACCTCATCGCCGTCGTTGTCGGCGAGGTGGAAGTTGTTGGATTCCTTTTCCAGAAAGGTGATCCGGTCGCGGGAGCTCTTCACCGGCAGGGTCTGACCGTCGGCGAAGCGCACCCGGTCTTTCCCCCGGCCCACGTCGACGCGGAAGTCGATCCGCCCGGTGGGGTCGTCCCGGTGGCGGCAGAGTATCGACTGGGACCCCAGGGGATCCCAGCGGCTCAGGGCCAGGCCCAGCAGGCCGCATCCGGCCACCAGGGCCAGGGCCGTGGTTCGGGGGAACCGCCCGTTCGGCTCGGGGGTCTTCCGCGTCAATGGGTCACTGATGCAGTGGTCGGAACCTACTCCCGGGGACGGCCCTGACCTGGCCTAGGCCGGCTGGAGCTCCCGGGTGGTTTCGCGCGAACCCTCGGGCGGTTCCGGGGGCAGGGCGGCGAGCTGATCCTGGATCTCGCGGGTCACCACGCCCCGGTACTCCTGGAAGTGCTCGTTGTGGGCGAGGGTGACCAGGAACTGCTCCAGGTTGTTGGGGTTGCGGCGGGCGATGGTGAACAGGGAGCGCCAGAAGCGACCGCGGGTGTCGCGCTTCAGCCCCTGACGCCAGATCACGATCAGCAGGGCGCGCACATCGGTCCAGCTGGGCAGGCTTGCCTTGCCGAAGGCCGCAGCCTTCACGTACTGCTGCCAGCGGGGCTGGCCCATCTTCAGGTAGTAGTGCGTGACCCGGTCGATGTAGGCGTTCGGCTCGTAGAGGCGGCAGAAGGCGTCGACGTACTCGTTGGCGATCTGGCGGATCGGCCGGGTGGGCACAAAGTTGAGCAGGTTGGTCTGGTTGACGCCCTTGGCGTCGGTCTTCTCCTGGACCAGCCGGCCTTCCTTCTCGAGGCGGTGCCAGAGACCGGTGTTGGGCAGGGCCTGCAGCATCCCCATCATCGCGGCGGGGATGCCGGTGCGGCTGACGAACTCGACGATGCGATCGCCGGCACCGGGCTTCTCGCCGTCGAAGCCGATGATGAAGCCCGCCATCACCCGGATGCCGTAGGAGGTGATCCGGTCGACCGACTCCTCAAGGGAGCTGCGGGTGTTCTGCAGCTTGCGGGCCGTCTCGAGGCTGGCCTCATCGGGCGTCTCGATGCCGAGGAAGACGCTGTCGAAGCGGGCCTCGGCCATCATCAGCATCATCTCCTCATCGGAGGCGAGGTCCACGGAGGCCTCGGTGGCGAAGCTGAAGGGGTAGCCGTGGTCGATCTGCCAGCGCTTGATCTCCGGCAGCAGCAGCTTGGCGTTGCGCTTGTTGCCGATGAAGTTGTCGTCGACCAGGAAGATCGAGCGGCGCCAGCCGAGGTCGTACAGGTACTGGAGCTCCGCCACCAGCTGGTCGGGAGTCTTGGTGCGCGGTTTGCGCCCGTAGAGCACGATGATGTCGCAGAACTCGCACTGGAACGGGCAGCCGCGGGAGAACTGGACCGACATGGAGTCGTAGGCGTCCAGCTCGAGCAGGTCGAAGCGGGGGATGGGGGTGCCGGTGACGTCGGGCTTCTCCCCTTCGGCGCTGAACCGCCCCTGGCGCTCGCCGCGCTCGATCGCCTCGATGAACATCGGCAGGGTGATCTCCCCTTCGTCGAGCACCTTGAAATCGGCCAGCTGCAGCTCAGGGGCGTCGGGGGTGGAGCTGGCGAAGGGGCCGCCCACCGCCACCGGCAGGCCCCGCTGCTTGGCCTTGGCGATCTGGGCCGCCATATCGGCCTTCTGGACGATCATTCCGGAGATCACCACCAGTTCCGCCCAGTTCCACTCGGCCTCCGTCACTTCGCGGACGTTGCGGTCGACCAGCTTCATCTCCCAGGTCTGGGGCAGCAGGGCCGCCACGGTGACCATGCCGAGCGGGGGAAGGAGAACCTTGCGGTTCACCAGCTCGAGGATCTTTTCGTAGCTCCAGAACGTCTTCGGGAACTCGGGATAGATGAAGAGGGTGCGCATGCTGCAGGGGCTTGGTGGATGGTCCGGGGTGGATGGTCCGGTTTGGATCGTCCGTGGGCGTTTGCGCGGCTGCGGCAGGGGCTCGGGCTGGTTCCGCTGCGCCGCAACCCTAGGCGGTTTCGGTAGATGTCCCATGGTTTTACCCCCTTCTCCCCTGGCCTGGGGCCGGAAGGGGGCGGATCCTCTGCTGTAATGATGGCGTTCCTCGCAGCAGCGTCCGTGGGCGTGGTGATTTATCTGGCGCTCGTCGGTGGCGGGCTGACCGCCGCCTTCCTGGCCACCGTGGTGCTCAAGGGCGTCAGGCTGATCTGAGCCGCAGCGCTCCTTTCCGCCCCAGCTCCAGCATCCCCACCACCAGCCCCACGCCGCCGAGCAGGGCGAAGGTGGTCGTCAGCCCCACGGTCATCGCCAGGGCGGCGGCCATCAGCCCGCTCACGCCCCCGCCGCCGAGAAAGGCGATCTGCCCCAGACCGGCCATGCGGCCGCGAAGTTCCATCGGCGCCCCCACCTGCAGGATCAGGCTCGACCCGGCCAGCAGGCCTGCGGTGCCGGCGCCCAGCAGCAACGCCATCGCCACGGCGGCCGGCCCGCCCGAAACGGCGGCCATCCCCAGCTGGGCCAGGGCCACCGCCACGGCGCAGCCCCCCAGCAGCAGCGCCGGCCGTTCACTCAGGGCGCGACTGTTGCGTTGCAGCACCACCCCGCCGACGATGCTGCCGGCCGCGAGCACGCTGGTGAACAGGCCAAGGGCCTGTGGGGACGGCCCGATCACCTCGGCGGCGATCAGGGGCGCCAGGCCCGGATGGAAGAAGCCCACCAGGCAGGCCACGGTGGTGAAGCGCAGCACGTGGCGCAGGGTCGGCCCGCAGCCCCGCCAGGCGGCCCCGAGGCTGGCGCCGGCGCCTCCGGCGCTGCGCTGCTCCAGTTCCCGATGGGGCCGCAGCAGCCAGAGCACGGTGGCGATCGGCAGCAGGTAGGAGGCCGCGTCGATCGCCAGGGCCATGGCGGGGCCGGAGAGCGCCACCAGCCAGCCCCCCAGGGGAGGCCCCACCAGCTTGCCGACGTTGAACACCACCGAGAAGCTGGCCAGGTACGGGGCCACCTGCTCGGGCCGTTCCACCAGCAGCGAGCAGTATTTGCTGCGGGCCGTCAGCTCGAAGGAACTGGCGACGCCCACCACCAGGGTGCTCAGCAGCAGCAGCACCACCTGGGCCACCCCCTGGAGCAGGGGAATGGCCAGGGCCCCCAGGGCCGCCCCCGCGAACAGGCCCCACTGGGAGCGGATCAGCACCCGCTCGCAGCCCAGCCGATCGGTGAGCACCCCCGCCCGGCCGCTGACCACCAGGCTCGGCAGGGCCAGGGCGGCGAAGTGCAAGGCGAGCAGCAGCGGATTGCCGGTGCCGGCCATCAGGATCCACCCCTTGGCCGTCAGCCCGGCGAAGGAACCGGTGGTGCTCAGGCCGGAGGCGAGCAGGAACAGGGGGCGCTGGTGCCGCTGCAGCCAGCCGTCTCCACCGCCGGGACTCAAGCCCGGCTCCGCGTCGCCGCCAGGGCCTCGCTCACCATGGCGCCGGCCCCCACCACCTCGCCGCGCAGGTCATAGGTGTCGGCGGCCGTGATCCGCACCGGCACCATCGTGCCGGGAGCGGCGCACAGGCCGCCCTCGCCCGGGCTCACATGCACCTCCCCGTCCACATCGGGGGCGAAGCGGGCGCAGCGACCGAGCATCGCGCCGCTGGTGGGGTTGTCCTGCTCGATCAGCACGTCCACGATCCGGCCCACCCAGGCGCCATTGCGTTCGGCCGCGATCGGCTGCTGCAGGGCCATCAGCCGGTCCCGCCGCTCGCTGGCGACCTCGGCGGGCACGGGATCCGGCAGGTCGGCGGCGGCGGTGCCGTCCTCGGGGGAGAAGGTGAACACCCCAACGTGGTCGAAGCGCTGCTCGGCCACGAAGGCCAGCAGATGCTCGAAGTGCTCCTCGGTCTCGCCGGGGAAGCCCACGATGAAGGTGGTGCGCAGCACGGCGTCGGGCAGCAGGTCGCGGATGCGCTGCAGCAGGGCGCCGTTGACCCCGGTCTGCCAGGGGCGGTTCATGGCCCGCAGCACCTCCGGGTGGCTGTGCTGCAGGGGGAGATCCAGGTAGGGCAGCACGTTGGGGACGTCCCGGTAGGCCGCCAGGACGGGTTCGGTGAGGCCGGTGGGGTAGGCGTAGTGGACCCGGATCCAGGGGATCTCCACCTCCCCCAGGGCCCGCAGCAGGTCGTCGAGCCGGGGCCTGCCGTAGAGGTCCAGCCCGTAGTTGGTGGTGATCTGGCTGATCAGGATCAGCTCCTTCACCCCCTGCTCGGCCAGCTGGCGGGCCTCCGCCACGATCGATTCGATCGGGCGGGAGCGCTGGTCGCCCCGCAGTTTCGGGATGATGCAGAAGGCGCAGCGGTAGTCGCAGCCTTCGGCCACCTTCAGGTAGGCCACCGCCTCGGAGGTGGTGCGGTAGCGGGGCAGGTGCTCGTCGCCCACGAAGGTGGGGACCGCACTCACACGGTTGACCCGCTCCCCGGCCTCCACCCGCTCCAGCACCTCGACGATGTGCTGGTAGTCGCCGGTGCCGACGATGGCCCTGGCCTCGGGGAGGGAATCCAGAAGCTCCTGCTGGAAGTGCTGGGCCAGGCAGCCGGCGATGATCAGTTCCTTGCCTTGTTCCGCCAGCTCCACCAGGGTCCGCACCGATTCGGCGCGGGCGTCCTGGATGAAGCTGCACGTGTTGACCACCACCACGTTGGCGTCGCTCTCATCGGCGCTGACCCCGTAGCCCGCCTCGGCCAGCAGGCCGAGCATGTGCTCGGTGTCCACCCGGTTCTTCTCGCAACCCAGATGGGTGAAGGCCACGGTGGGCCGTTCTCGGCCGGGCTGGGGGGGCATGGTGCTGCGGGAGGAAGGGGGGACGGCCTGCGGCCTGCTGGGGCCGGGCCGGGGGGCAAACGCCGATGTCCACCCTATGCAAGTCCCCGCGGCTGCGAGAATCGCACCGTGATCCGTCGGTCCCCGTGACTTCCACTCGCCTCGCCAGTCGCCTCACGAGTCGCCGCCGCCCCGAGCCGGGTCGCCGCTGGGCGCGGGTGGTGATGGCCGTCCTGGCCACCATCGGCGTGATCGACACCGCCTCGATCACCCTCAACCGCTGGGGCGTGATCGGCGATCTCAGCTGCCCCGGTGGCGCCGACGGCTGCGACAAGGTCCTCAACAGCCCCTGGGGGACCGTCTTCGGCCAGCCCCTGTCCCTGTTCGGCTTACTGGCCTACGGCGCCGTGCTGGCGATGGCGGTGCTGCCGCTGCTGCTCAAGGGCGAGGCCCGCACCACCATCAACGGGCAGAGCTGGTGGGGCCTGTTCCTGCTCAGCGCCGGCATGGCGATCTTCAGCCTGGTGCTGGTGGGGGTGATGGCCTTCCAGATCAAGGCCTTCTGCACCTTCTGCCTGATGTCGGCCGCCATCAGCCTGACGCTGTTCGTGCTCAGCCTGATCGGCGGCGAATGGGAGGACACCGGCGCCCTGCTCTTCCGCGGCGTGCTCACGGTGCTGGCCGTCGGCCTGATCGGCCTCGGCTGGGCCACCTCCCTCAACCGGCCCGAGTCGGCCACGGGTCCGGGGATGCCGATCCCGGTCACCTCCGCCAGCACGCCTGCCACGATCGCCCTCGCCGACCACCTCACCGCCACCGGTGCGGTCATGTATTCGGCCTACTGGTGCCCCCACTGCCACGACCAGAAGCAGCTCTTCGGCAAGGAGGCCACCGCCAGGCTCAAGATCGTTGAATGCGCCCCCGACGGGCGCAACAGCCAGGCCGCCCTCTGCGCCAGCAAGAACATCCAGGGCTTCCCCACCTGGGAGATCAAGGGCCAGCTGGATTCCGGCCAGAAGACCCTCGCCCAGCTCGCCGCCCTGAGCGGCTACAAGGGCTCGATCGCCAACTGAGCCTGTCCCTTCACCCGTGCCCCACCGGGGTGGTGAAGGGGAGGCGTCCCCGCTGCTGCACCGTGTGGCGCCGCCAGAACGGCTGGGACGCCGGGGCATCGGTGCGGTGATGGCCGCCCCTGCTCTCCACCCGGAAGGCGGCCGCCTCCATCAGCAGCTCCGCCAGCACCAGCCGCTGGAGCAGGTCCTGCAGCAGCAGCAGGCGGCGGCCCTGCTCCGGCGTCAGCGCCAGTTCCTGGTCGTGGGGCAGGCCGTGGACCCGCCGCAGCAGGGGGGAGCGTTCATGGCCCGAGCGCTCGCTGCGCACCCGCCGCAGGGCGGTGATGAGATCGACACCGCGGCGCTCCACGCCGGCCACCTGCCAGCAGAGATGGCGCAGGTCGGCGATCGCCCCGATCAGGCTGGCCTCATCGGGCCCTGAGCGCGCTTCGGCCTCGCTCAGGGCCGGGGCGTCGCGGGGGGCGTCAAGGGGCTCAGGGGGAAGGGGCTGGGGCTGGAGATGGCGCAGCCGGCGGGCGAAGACGAGGCATTCCATCAGCGAGTTGCTGGCCAGCCGGTTGGCCCCGTGCACCCCGGTGCTGGCCACCTCCCCCACGGCGTAGAGACCCCTCAGGCTGGTGGCGGCCTCCAGGTCGGTGCCGATGCCGCCCATCCAGTAGTGGGCGGCCGGGGCCACCGGAATCGGGGCCTCGCCAGGGGCCAGCCCAAGCTCCCGGCAGCGGCGCAGGATGGTGGGGAACTGGCGTTCCAGCCGTTCCCGTCCCACCGGCCGCAGGTCGAGCCACAGGTGGGTGACCCCCTGCTCGGCCATGCAGCGGGCCAGGGCGCGGCTCACCTGGTCCCGCGGCGCCAGATCGCCCCCCTCCAGCCGGGCCACAGGGGAGCGGCCGGCGTCGTCGAACAACCGGGCTCCCTCGCCGCGCACCGCCTCGCTGATCAGGAAGTGGGGGGCGTCCGGCAGCATCAGCGCCGTGGGGTGGAACTGCACGAACTCCAGGTCCCGCACCAGGGCACCGGCGCTCCAGGCCATGGCGACGCCGTCGCCGCTGGCCTGGGCCGGGTTGGTGGTGTGGGCGAACAGATGGCCGCCGCCGCCGCTGGCCAGCACCACCGCACCGGCCCGCAGCCAGCGCAGCCGCTGGCCTTCGAGCACCTGCAGGCCGAGGCACTGGCCGTTCTCCACCCACAGCTGCAGGGCGGGGATGCCCTTGCGCTGCTCCAGGCCGGGCCGGCGCCGCACCTCCCGCTCCAGGGCATCCACCAGGGCGCCGCCGGTGCGGTCCTGGGCGTGCAGCACGCGGCGGTGGCTGTGGGCCGCCTCCAGGGTGGTGCTCAGGCCCTGGGGGGTGCGATCGAAGTCCATGCCCAGCTGCACGAGGCGCTCGACGCAGGCCGGCGCCTCCCGCACCAGCACCTCGACGGCGGCCGGATCGCAGAGACCGGCGCCGGCCTTGAGGGTGTCGGCGATGTGGCTGGCGAAGCTGTCGTCGGCTCCGGTCACCGCAGCGATGCCGCCCTGGGCCCAGCGGCTGGCGGAGGGGGGGGAGCTGGATTTGCTCAGCAGCAGCACCCGCAGCTGGGGGGGCAGCTCCAGGCAGGTCATCAGGCCGGCGGCGCCACTGCCGACCACCACCACGTCCCAGTGGGGTGCCATGGGCGCATCCGGCTCATCCAAGCGGCTGGTTCACCCCTTCGCACCGTGCCTTCTGCAGCCGAGCCTATGGGACCGACGGCGGCGGGCCGGCGGCCACAAAAAAACCGCCGTGGGAACGGCGGCTGGGAGGGGTCAGGGGAAGGACCGCCGGACCCTCAGCGATAGACGCCGTCGTTGATGCGATCGAAACCTTCATTGAGGGCGATCGCCGGGGGGGTGACGGTGAAGTTGTCCTTGTACTTGTTGAACAGCTCCCGCTGGCGGTCGGTCAGATCGAGCTGCAGCACGTCGTCGACGCTGTCGTAGGGGCCGCCCAGGACGATCTTGCCGGCCAGGGTGGGGTACATGCCGGGGTACTGCTGGAACCGTCGCACCGAAGCGTTGTTGAGATCCACCTTGCCGACGCTCTCGGCGAGCTTGTCGTCGATCTCGTTGCGGCGCTCCGCGGCGAAGGCGGCACCGGGCAGAAGCAGGGTCACGAGCAGACCGGCCAGGACCACACCACTCATCAACCAGGCAAGCAGCCGCTTCATCACGACACTCCTTAGGGGGATAGAACCAGGGGACCCTGGCAGGGCCAGGGCGGTGATCCGCAGACCACCCGTGCAACGTTACAGAAAGCCCCCAGGTCTCCCGGCGCCGGCGGCCCCGCTTTTGCAGTTCTTCAGATCAGCCCGCTGAGCTGGGGGGCCAGCAGGGCCGCCCCGAGAAAGAGGGCATCGACGGCGAGGGTGGTGCCCACGGCCGCGGCCGCCACCCGCCAGGGCCCTCCCAGTGACCAGAGGCGACGGCAGAGAAGCACCAGCAGGGCCGCCGCCAGGCCGACGAGGGCCAGGGGCCAGGGTTGCAGCACCTGCAGGGCGGCACCCTGGAGCAGAACGGGGGCGTTGCTCAGGGGCGCTTGCAGCACCCGGGGCCAGAGGTCCATGAGGCCGGCGGCCGCCATCACCCCATCGGTGCTGGCGGTGCCGAGTAGGGAGCCCAGGTAGAAGGCCCCCGCCAGTCGCCAGCGGCCACCGAGGCCCGCCACCGCCAGGGGCAGGGCGAAGGCCTCGAGCGGCAGATGCATCACCGGGTGGAGCCGGAACCAGCCCCAGAACAGGCAGCCCCCCAGCCAGCTGCCGCTGAAGCCCACCAGGACCACCCCCAGCGGCTGCCACAGCCCCTGGCCCCGGCGCTCCAGCAGCAGGGCGAGGCCCATCAGCGGCAGGGTGAACAGGGTCGCGGCCGTCGGTGCGGCGCGCACCCAGGGGGCCTGCAGGAACACGGGCACGGTGACCAGCAGGGCGGCGGCCAGGGGCAGGACCCAGCCGGCCGGGACGGCACCGAGCCGCAGGCCCGGCAGGACCTCGGAACGGGAGGTAAGGGTGGGCGGAACCCCGAGCACCTGGTTGTGAAGAAAGTTGTGCAACCTTAAGGGGGTGGAGGGGTGCTCCCGTGACCCGTCCGGCCATAGGGTCAGCCGCAGTATCGGCTTCCCCCATGCCGCTGGTCGCCACGGCCGCCGCCCTGCCCCTGGCCGAGGCCTGCTGGCACGCCTTCGTCCTTGGGGTCGTGCAGGGGCTGACGGAGTTCCTGCCGATCAGCAGCACGGCCCACCTCAAGGTGGTGCCGGTCCTGCTGGGCTGGGGCGATCCCGGGGTGGCCTTCACGGCCGTGATCCAGCTCGGCAGCATCGCCGCCGTGCTCGGCTACTTCCGCCGGGATCTGGCCGAGGTGAGCGCCGGGGTGGCCCGGGCCTTCCGCCATGGCCAGTGGAACGACCCGCCGGCCCGCCTGGGGGTGGCGATCGTGCTGGGCACCGTGCCGATCCTGCTGGCGGGCCTGGCCATCAAGGTGCTGCTGCCCGGCTACGAGACCTCCCCGCTGCGCAGCCTGACGTCGATCGCCATCGTCTCGATCGTGATGGCCCTGCTGCTGGCGGTGGCCGAGCTGGTGGGTCGCCGCCGCCGCCTGCTGGAGGCCGTCAGCCCCCGCGACGGCCTGCTGGTGGGGCTGGCCCAGGCCCTGGCCCTGATTCCCGGCGTCTCCCGCTCGGGCAGCACCCTGACGGCATCGCTGTTCGATGGCTGGCAGCGCGCCGACGCGGCGCGCTTCTCCTTCCTGCTGGGCATCCCCGCCATCACCCTGGCCGGGCTGGTGGAGCTCAGGGCGGCCTTCGGCTCGGTCGAGACCGGTGGCGTGATTCCGATGCTGGTGGGCATCGCCGCGGCGGCGGTGGTCTCCTGGCTGGCGATCGCCTGGCTGCTGCGCTTCCTGCAGCAGAACAGCACCTGGATCTTCGTGGCCTACCGGCTGCTGTTCGGCCTGGTGATCCTGCTGGGCTTCCGGGGGCTGGAGGGGGCCACCCCCTGAAGGGGCGGGGCCGTCACACTGGAGCCAACGTCCCCCTCGCCCCGCCGTCACCTCCCGTGTGGAAGGAGCCCTCCTCTGCCCTCGCCGGGCCCACCGTCCTTGCCGGGCCCGTCACCCAGCCCCGGCCTGCCGTGGTGGCCACGGTGGAGCCGGGTTCGATCGCCGAGGAGCTGGGCTTCCAGCCCGGTGATCGCCTGCGCAGCATCAACGGCATCCGCCCGCGGGACCTGATCGACGTCCAGGTGCTGCAGGGGGAGGAGGAGCTGGTGCTCGAAGTGGAGGACCCGGACGGCACCCTGCACGTGGTGGAGCTGGAGAAGGACCTGGACGAGGGGCTGGGGCTGGGCTTCAGCGAGGCCCTGTTCGACGGCCTGCGCCAGTGCAACAACCAGTGCCCCTTCTGCTTCATCGACCAGCAGCCGCCGGGGCGCCGGGACAGCCTGTACCTCAAGGACGACGACTACCGGCTCAGCTTCCTCTACGGCTCCTACCTCACCCTCACCAACCTCACGGCCGCCGACTGGAGCCGGATCGAGGAGCAGCGCCTCTCGCCCCTGTTCGTGTCGGTCCATGCCACCGATCCGGAACTGCGCAGCCGTCTGCTGGTCAACCCCCGGGCCGCCCTGCTGCTGGAGCAGCTGGCCTGGTTCGCCGAGCGTCGGCTCCAGATCCACGCCCAGGTGGTGGTGTGTCCGGGGCTGAACGACGGCGAGGCCCTGGAGCGCACCCTCACCGACCTGGCCCGGTTCGCCACCGGACCCTGGCCCGCCGTGCTCTCCACCGCCGTGGTGCCGGTGGGTCTGACGCGCTTCCGCCCGGCCGGCGATGCCCTCCGGCCGGTCGATCGGGAGGTGGCCCGCGAGGTGATCGCCCGGGTCGAGCGCCTGCAGCCCGCCTTCCAGGCCAGCACCGGCAGCCGCTTCGCCTGGCTCTCCGATGAGTGGTTCCTGATCGCCGGCCGGCCCCTGCCGCCGCGGGCCAGCTACGAGGATCTGCCCCAGCAGGAGAACGGGGTCGGCAGCATCCGCGCCTTCCTGGAGGATCTGGAGGGGGCCACCCGGCACCTGCCCGCCCGGATCGCCACCCCGCGCCGCTGCAGCTGGGTGGTCGGTCGCCTCGTCGCCGAGGCCCTGCAGCCGGTGGTGGAGCGCCTCAACCGCGTCGAGGGGCTGGAGCTGATCCTCCATGGCCTGCCCAGCCCCTACTGGGGCCAGGAGCAGGTGGTCACGGGGCTGCTCACCGGTGCCGACCTGATCGAGGGCCTCCGCGGCCGGGACCTGGGCCAGGAACTGCTGCTGCCGCGGGTGATGCTGCGGGAGGGGGAAGAGGTGTTTCTCGACGACAGCACCCTCGCCGACCTGCGCCGCCAGCTGCCTGTGCCGGTTCGCTTGCTGGGGGGTGCGGACGATCTGGTGGCCGCCTGCCTCGGCACCCCACGGGGAGATGCTTAAGCTCTGGCTGAAGCGAACGGTCCAACGTGAGGCGCCAACCACTCCTGCTTGCGGCACTGGTGGTGCTCCCGTCGTTCGGCCTCCAGGCGCCGCCGCTGCGGGCCGAGTCCGCGCCAGCCCCCGCCGCCCCGAGCCTTCCGGCCCCCCCGGCCCTGCCGCTGGCCCCCGAGGTCAAGGGTCCCAGGCCCAAGTCCAACCCCACCGTGCTGGCGCCGGCCGCCAAGGAACTGCCTCCGGGTCTGCAGGATCTGGTGGCCCCCAACCCGCTGGCCCTGCCGGTCAAGCCGTCCCAGGTGCGCATCCGCGAGCTGCGTCCCCTGGGCCTGGCCGATGTGGAAACCCTGGTCGAGGTCAACAACCCCGAGCTCAAGGCGATCGCCAGCCAGGTGGAGCAGGCCCAGTCGGCCCTGCGGGCCCAGATCGCCCTCTGGTACCCCACGATCCAGCTCAACGCCAACAGCCTGCCCACCTACACCGGCGGCCAGCAGTTCAGCAGCGCCTTCACCGGCACCGGCCAGCAGCCCGGCAACACGATCACCAGCATCTGGCGGATGTCGGCGGTGCTCCAGGCCAGCTGGGCCCTGATCAACCCCACCCGCACGCCGCAGATCGCCGCCGCCCGCGACCGCTTCGAGCAGGCCAAGAACCAGTACCTGATCGGCCTGCGGGCGCGGCGCCTGGAGGCGGCCGAAGCCTTCTTCGATCTCCAGGTCTCTGACGAAACGGTCCGCATCGGCCAGGAGTCGGTGCGCTCCTCCCTGGTGAGCCTGCGGGACGCCAAGGCCCGGTTCCAGGCAGGTGTGGCCACCAAGCTGGAGGTGCTGGAGGCCGAAACCCAGCTGGCCCGCGACCAGCAGGTGCTCACCCAGGGTCTGTCCGACCAGGCCATCGCCCGCCGTGCCCTGGCCGCCCTGCTCGACCTGCCCCAGGACGTCACCCCCACCTCCAAGGAGCCCTCGCGGGTGGTGGGCTCCTGGCTGCCGTCGCTGCAGGAGAGCATCATCGCCGCCTACGCCTTCCGCGAGGAGCTCGACAACGTCCTGCTCAACATCTCGATCGCCAACAGCGAGGCCAATGCGGCCCTGGGCGCGGCCCAGCCCTTCCTGAACATCGCCTACAGCCTCACCGGCGGTCGCACCAGGGGCGTGCAGTTCGCCAACCGCAGCACCCCGGGGGTCAACTTCGGCAACGAGGGCTGGTCGGTGGAGAACACGGTGGGCCTCAACCTCAGCTGGACCCTCTTCGATGGCGGTGCCGCCCGGGCCAACTACCGCCGCCAGAAGCAGGTGGCCCAGGAGAACTCCTTCCAGTTCGCCCAGCAGCGGGATGCGATCCGCCAGCAGGTGGAAACGAACTTCTACGAACTCGAGAAGAACAACCGCAACATCACCACCACCTCCCGCGAGGTGATCTCCACCCGGGAATCCCTGCGGCTGGCCCGCCTGCGCTTCCAGGCCGGCGTCACCACCCAGCGGGAAGTGGTCGACACCCAGCGCGACCTCACCCAGGCCGAGGTGCGCTGGTCGACGGCCATCTCCGACTACAACAAGGCCCTGGCCCGGCTGCGGCGCTTCACCGGCCTCGACCAGGTCGGCCTCTGCCAGCGCCAGGCCCTGCCGGCCACCAGCCCGAGGGCGGCCGGCACCGCCGAGATCCCCGTGGAGCCCCAGCCCCTGATCCCGGCCTGCCGGGCCGGCAGCCCCACCGGATCCGAGGCGATGCCGCCGGGGTCCTGACGCCCGTTGTCATCCCCCCTCCGCCCCGGCCTGACCCTTCCCGCCACCGTGCGCCTGGGTCTTTTCCAGGGTTGCCTGGGCTGCCTGGCCGTGATCTTTTCCGGTCTGCTCAACCGGATCATGCTCAGTGAGCTGGGCTTCCCCGGACTGCTGGTGGGCGGGGCCCTGGCCTTCGAGCAGTTCGTGGCCCCCTCCCGGGTGCTGTTCGGCCAGATCTCCGATGCCCACCCCCTGGCCTCCCGCCACCGGGTCCCCTACGTACTGCTCGGCACGGCGGCCTTCTGTCTGTTGGCCGTGCTGTCGGTGCCGCTGATCTTCCAGGTGGGGCGCCTGCTGCAGGACGGCAGCCAGCCCGGCCTCGCCCTCGGGATCGCCGCCCTCTGCGGCCTGTTCGCCCTTTACGGCCTGGCGGTCTCCCTGGCCACCACCCCCTACCTGGCCCTGGTGATCGACCGCACCAGCGAACAGGAGCGGCCCCGGGCGGTGAGCATCATCTGGTGCATGCTCACGGTCGGCATCGTCATCGGCGCCGTGGCCATCGGCGTCAGCCTGCGCTCCCTGGACGGGGTGAGCGATCCGGTGGTGCTCGAGGCGACCCTCTCCCGCTTCATGGCGTCCGTGGCTGGTGTGGTGATGCTGCTCACGGTGGTCGCCACCTGGGGCATGGAGTCCCCCCTGCGGGAACGCAGCGACGGGACGGTGGTGCCGCGGGAGGATGCCATCGGCCTGCGCCAGTCCTGGACCCTGATCACCTCCAGCCGCCAGGTGCTGATCTTCTTCTCCTTCCTGATCCTGTTCACCCTGGCCCTGTTCCTGCAGGACCCGGTGCTCGAGAGCTACGGCGCCCAGGTGTTCGCCATGCCGATCGCCGCCACCGCCCAGCTCAACGCCTTCTGGGGGGTCGGCACCCTGGTGGGCCTGCTGGTTGCGGGACTCTGGGTGGTACCCCGGCTCGGGAAGATGGCCACCGCCCGCCTCGGCTGCCAGCTGATCGCCCTGTCCCTGCTGCTGCTGCTGCTGGCGGGCCTGTCGGCCCGGATCCCCTTCCTGCAGGCCGTGATGGTGCTGTTCGGGCTGGCGGCCGGCATCGGCACCAACAGCGCCCTCTGCCTGATGCTCGATCTCACCCTGCCCCAGGCCGCCGGCACCTTCGTCGGCGTCTGGGGCCTGGCCCAGGCCCTCTCGCGGGCGATCGGCAAGCTCCTCGGCGGCGGCCTGTACGACGTCGGCCGGTCCCTGCCGCTGGGGGATGGGCCCTACGGACCCTTCGCCCTGGTGCTGGGCGTCGAGCTGCTGGTGGCCCTGGCGGCCCTGCTGCTGCTCGGGTATGTCAACGTGCGCCAGTTCCGGGAGGACACCTCCCGCAGCCTCAGCCAGGTTCTGGAGATGGAAATGGGATGAAGGACCCCACCCCGCACCCCCTCGATTCCCGCCTGGAGTCCCTGCTCGACCGGGTCGCCGAGCGCCAGCGGGCTGATTTCGGCCACAGCCAGCCGGATCTGAAGGCGGATGGGTCCTTCATCACGGCCTGTGACCGCTGGAGCGACGCCACCCTTGTGGAGGGACTGGCCGAGCTGTTCCCCGGCGAGGGGGTCCTGAGTGAGGAGGGCCGCCAGCAGGTGCCCGCCACGCCGGCCTACTGGGTGGTGGATCCCCTCGATGGCACCACCAACTTCGCCGCCGGCATCCCCTACTGGGCGATTTCCATGGCCCGCTTCGAGGCCGGCGTGCCGGTGCTGGCCATTCTCGATGTGCCGCCGCTGCGTCAGCGGATCGTCGCCATCCGGGGGCAAGGGGCCTGGCGCAATGGCAAGCCCATTCCGCCGCCCGCCCTGCAGCTCCACAACGCCGGTTGCGCGTCGCTCTGCAGCCGCTCGATCCGGGTGCTCCAGAAGCTGCCCCACCGCCCGTTTCCCGGCAAGATCCGGCTGCTGGGCGTCGCCAGCCTCAATCTGGTGTCGGTGGCCATGGGCCAGACCATGGCCGCCCTGGAGGCCACCCCGAAGATCTGGGACCTGGCGGCCGCCTGGCTGGTGCTCGAGGAGCTGGGCTGTCCCCTGCGCTGGCTGGGGGCGAGCCCCCAGGGGCTGCAGCCGGGCCAGGACCTGGCCCTGACGGACTTCCCGGTGCTGGTGGCCAACCGGCAGGAGACGCTGGAACGGTTCATGCCGTGGGCGGAGGCCCTGGAGAGCCAGGGGGCCACGAAGCACGTGCTATGATTTTGGACTGCGCCCCAGAGAGCGAGAGCTCGAGCGGGGAGCAGGCTTACGGGATCGAGAGGCGCGAGCCGACGGTGTTGTAAGTTTTCTGAGTCGCCGGGAGGCGACGCGCC